>CAYFTQ010000409.1:0-2717 GCA_964346035.1 uncultured Roseospira sp.
GGCCTGCACCTGCGCACCAGCGACCTGACACGGCCCTGGCAGTCCTACCGCCTGGGCTTCACCGCGCCGGCCGACGACTGGGCCGAGATCACCCTTTCCCTGAGCGATCTTGTAGCGCACCGCACGGACGCGCCCTTTCGTCCCGATCGCCTGCGGCGTCTGGGCCTGGTCGCCATCGGCCGGGCCTTCCAGCCCTGGCTGGCCGTCGCCCGCATCGGGTTGGTGCGCGCGCCCTTGAGCAACGCCGGTTCCGAGTGCTAGACTCCTTGTCGTCAGGACAGTGAAAAGTCCTGATCTGACAAGGCTTTGTAGCTGACTCGCCAACGAGGTGCGGAGGTGGGCTGCGGATAAGGATGGTCGGCACGATTGTCGAGTCGAACAGGCAACGGAACGGAGCCAAGAACCGTGAAGCACAAGTACGTCAATCCGGGCGATCAGTTCCGCAAGATGGACTCCGGCTATCCACGGGAGTGGGTCGTGCTGCGGGTCATGCATTCGCCCGGCGTGCCGACCCACTACGTGTTGCGGGATGTGCAAGACGCGGCGAATGTCCGCACCATCTCGGAACCGACCTTGCTCGATCCGGAATTCTATCGGCCGCTGGCGCGCGCCACGGTGACCGACTCGGCCGTACCCGATGACGCCGCTCCGTGCGGCGCAGAGCAGCGCTCAGGGCAGGAGGTCGCCGTCGGCCGGGACGAGAGCCCCCGGAACGCCTGGGACACCGGTCTGGGACTGTCGCGGGCCAGATAGCACAGCACCACGAGCCGCCAGGGCCATCGGGGGAACTCGCAAACCGGGCGAAATGTTGCGGGCGCGATCAAAAAAACAGGTCTCGCGATCGTAACGCCACACCGAGCCGCACCGCCCTAAAGTGGTATTCATGATTATCTTCGCGTTTCAGGCATCGCCTCGCACGGCTCCAGGCCCATGTCTTCCCGTTCACCCGATTGCCCTGATTGGCCCCCGCCCCCTGTCGCGTTAAGCTGAGGTCGGCGTCGGCGGTGGACACGCGCGGCGCAACCCACCATCTGCGGATTCCATGGACGCGACATCCTGGCCGGAGCCATGACCCCCGAAACACAACGCGACATCTTTGCCTTTCTGTCTCGCCCGGAGGCACACGGGCCGACCGTCGAACGGGTCGATCAGATCCATACCCATATCTCCGCCGTCTTCATGGGGGGGAATCGGGTCCTGAAACTGAAACGGGCCGTGCGGCTTGCGTTCGTGGACTTCACCGATGTAGAGACCCGGCGCCAGGCCTGCGAACGCGAGGTCGCGCTGAATGCCCCCGGGGCACCCGGCCTGTATGTGGGCGCGGTCCCGGTCACGCGCGAGGCGGACGGCCGGCTGGCCGTGGACGGCGCCGGCGAGCCGCTGGACTGGCTGGTGGTCATGCGTCGCTTCGACGAACAGGGCTTGTTCAGCCGCCTGCTGGGGCGCGGCGAACTGAACCGCGACCGGATCATGGATCTGGCGGTGGTCATCGCCGACCATCTGCGCCGCGCCGAGGTCCGGCCCTGCGACGACGCGGCCGCGCGCATGGGCGCCGTCATCCGCGAGAATCGACAGAGCCTGCTGGCCGGTACCCCGGAGGTGCTGGACGCGAACGAAGTCGAACGCTGGACCGCGCGCGCCACGGCGGCGCTCGGCCAGGTGGCGCCGCTGCTGGACCGGCGCGGCCGATCCGGGCGGGTGCGACGCGGCCACGGCGACCTCCACCTGCGCAACATCTGCCTGTGGAACGATCGCCCGACCCTGTTCGACGCCATCGAGTTCAGCGAATCCCTGGCCGTCATAGACACCCTGTACGACCTGGCCTTTATGCTCATGGACCTGGACCAGCGCGGCTTCCGCCGCCTGGCCTCGATCCTGATGAACCGGGTCATGGAGGACGACCCCGATCCCGAGGGGCTCGCCGCCCTGCCCCTGTTTCTGTCGTTGCGCGCCGCCATCCGCGCCCACGTCAGCGCCACCGTCAGCCGCGACAACGACGACCCCGCCCAGGCCCAGGAACAGCGCCGCCGCGCCCTGTCGTACATGGACCGGGCGTTCGCCTACCTGGCGCCCGCTCCGCCGCGCCTGGTGGCGGTGGGCGGCCTGTCAGGCAGCGGCAAGTCCCGGCTGGCGCGAGAGTTGGCGCCGCAGCTCGGCGCGGCGCCCGGCGCCCTGGTCAGCCGCACCGATGTGCTGCGCAAAAGGCTGATGGGCCTGGACCCGCGCCAACCACTGGGCGATGAGGGCTACACCGAGGCCGTGACACGGGACACCTATCGGGCCCTGATCGAGGAGGTCCGCGAAACCCTGCGGGCCGGGCATGCGGCGATCGCCGACGGCGTGTTCGCGCGGCCGGAAGAACGCGCCGCCATCGAAGCCTTGGCCCGCGAGGAGGGCGTGCCCTTCCATGGCCTCTGGCTGGCCGCCGCCCCGGACGTCGCCGCCCGACGCATCGGCTCGCGCTCCGATACCGTTTCCGATGCCACGCCCGAGGTGCTGGACCTCCAGCGCGGGCTTGACACGGGTCCCATGACCTGGCCGACCGTGGACAGCAGCGGACCACGACGGAAGACCCTGGACGCCGCACGAGCCCACCTGGGGGTGTGATGCCGGCCCACAAAAACGAAAACTCCCGACGCCCGACCGGCGCGGCCGGGCGGGTCTAGAGGCGGGGCGGGGGGGGGGGCGGGGCGCGCGCCGGCGCATCAACAACCCCC
>CAYFTQ010000410.1:0-2716 GCA_964346035.1 uncultured Roseospira sp.
CGGCACCCGCCTGCCGCTGACGGTGTGGCGGCGCACGGATGATCCGACGGCCGTGATCATCGCGCTGCACGGCTTCAACGACCACGCCAAGGCATTCGCGGAACCGGGTCCGTTCCTGGCCAATCGCGGGTTCGTGGTATGGGCGCCGGACCAGCGCGGCTTCGGCGGCGCCCCGCATCGCGGTCTATGGCCCGGTGCCGACAGGCTGCGCGAGGACCTGCGGGATCTGGTCGCGCTGGCGCGTCAGGCCTGGCCCGGCCGGCGTGTCCTGGTTCTGGGCGAGAGCATGGGGGGCGCGGTAGCAATGACCGCACGCGCCGACCGCGAGCGCCCGCTGGACATCGATGGCCTGATTCTGGTGGCGCCGGCGGTCTGGGGGCGGCGAGCCATGCCGCTTCTGTATCGGCTGACGCTTGATCTGACCACCGCCCTTGCGCCGGGCCTGACCGTGTCGGGCAAGGGGCTCGACATCTGGCCGTCCGACAATATCGAGATGCTGCGTGGGCTGGGTCGTGACCCGCTGATGATCCGCCAGACGCGCGCCGATGCCATCAGCGGCCTGGTGGATCTGATGGACGCCGCGCTGGACGCCGCCCCCCGCGTGCCGCCGCCGGTGCTGGTTCTGATCGGGGCCAACGACCAAGTCATTCCGGCGGAACCGACCCTGCGCGCCCTCAAGGCCCTGGTCGGCGATGGCACCAACGCGCGCCGCCGGCCGGCCCTGTATGATGACGGCTGGCACATGCTTTTGCGCGATCTGGGCGCGGTCACGCCGCTTGAGGACATCGTGGCCTGGATAAGGGACCCGGCGGCGCCGCTGCCGTCGGGCGCCGACCGGCACGCCCGCGCCCTGCTTGACGGCGACCTGACGATCCGCCCGCGCAAGCGGCCCTGGTAGGGGGGCGAGTCGGCCACAAAACCCCGTGTCCTTTTTGGCGCAGGTGTGCCACCTTGGCGTTTCGTCCCGCGCGACGCGGCCGGCCGGTTGTCTTGACGGCCGTCGCGCCGGGCTGTCTTCCCCAGCCTGGCCCGATGCCCCTTGGTTCACGTCACGCCCGATATTCTGTTGCGCGCCTACGCGACCGGGCTGTTCCCGATGGCGCGCGGCCGGGATGACGCCAAGGTGTACTGGGTCGATCCGGAGCAGCGCGGCGTTCTGCCCCTTGATGATTTCCACGTGCCGCGATCCCTGCGCCGAACGCTGCGCCGGGGGGTCTTCGCGGTAACCGCCGACCTGGCCTTTGACCGGGTTCTGGCAGGCTGCGCCGAGCCCACTCCGGACCGGCCCGAAACCTGGATCAACGTCGAGATCGAGGGGCTGTTCCGGGACCTGCACCAGCGCGGCCTGGCCCACAGCATAGAGGTCTGGCGCGACGGTGCCCTGGTGGGCGGCCTGTACGGGCTGTCGATGGCGGCGACCTTCTTCGGTGAGAGCATGTTCTCGCGCGTCTCCGATGCCTCCAAGGTGGCCTTGTGCCATCTGGTGGCCCGGTTGCGCGCGGGCGGCTTCCGCCTTCTCGACACCCAGTTCATCACGGCCCACCTGGCCCGCTTCGGCGCCGTCGAGATCCCGCGCGGCTTGTACATGGAACAGCTTGACGACGCCCTTCGCCCGCCGTCGGGCGCATTCGAGCCACCCCCGGAACGCCTGGCCGCCGAACTGGACCGTCTGAGCGGTGGCACCGGCCGGAATTGATATCAGCCGACGAAAAGGATGACCTTTTTCGGCGGCCGGCAACCCCGACCGCCGGCGCCCGAGGTCTCCGTGGCCCCCAAACCATACTGTGTATACAGAACGCCAGCGTTCTCGCGTCACGGCTGAACGGTCGTTCGGGTGATCCCGGACAGGAGAGCGGCGCGGGAACCGGCCTGTGTCAGCCGGCGTCGGGCGCGGCGGGGGCGGCGGGGGCGGCGGGAAAGCGGGCGGTGCCACTCATGCCGGGCACCAGGGGCGGGCCGTCCGGCGCGGGGTCCAGGCGCCCGAACACCGGCACGGTCTGGCTGATGGGATCGACGCGCGCACCCAGCCGGACGACGGTGCCCGGAACGCCCGCGCCGGTTTCGTCCACGGTGAAGGTGAAGGCCTGGCCCGGGTCCAGCCAGACCAGCCAGGGCGAGGGCACCAGCAGGCGCACGTCCGGCACGTCGGTGGACCCCACCGCCAGCAGCGGCTCGCCCGGGGCAGCCACCTCGTGGCGGTCGTGCATGATCTCCACCACGCGGCCGTTGAAAGGCGCCGTGATGCGGCAGCGCGACAGCGCAACCTCTGCCTCCGTGACGACGGCGGCGGCCTTCTCTGCCTCGGCGGCGGCAACCGAGACCTCGGCCGCGCCGATGGCGTTGTTCTGGTACAGGCGCGAGACGTTGCCGAGCTTGGACCGCGCGCCCTTGTGCGCCGCCCGGGCCTGGGCATGGCGGGCCTCGAACAGCGCGCAGTCGAAGCCCACCAGGACGTCACCGGCGGCGAAAGCCTCGCCCTCGCGTGGTGGAGCGTCGGCGATGCGCGCGGCCACTTCGGCCGACAGGACGGCGGCTTCGGCCGGTTCCACAACGCCGCGCGCCTCTCGCGCCGTCAGGCCGGTGGCCGGCGCCGCCTCTCCGGCTGCGGCCTCCGGCGCGCCCAGGAACAGCCCGTCGTCGTCGGTGCCCGGCGCCTGGGCGAGCGCAGCAGCAGCACCACACATCGCCGCGAGGCCGACCGCCAGGGCGCCCAAAC
>CAYFTQ010000411.1:0-2715 GCA_964346035.1 uncultured Roseospira sp.
GATAGATTCAGACTTTTCCCGCGATGTCACGCCCCACGTTCACCCGATTGCCCTGCTGGAGAACCTCTTCGACGTCGCCGAGAGTGAAGGGGTTTGCGAAGGTGACGGATTTCTTTGTCGTGCGGACGGTCATCGGACTTCTCCGTGTGGCGACGACGCCGACAGGGCGGCAGGTGGAGGGGGAAGCCCCCTCCGGTCCGGGTTCTATGGCTTCCGCGCCGGCGCCCCGTCGTCACCTTTCCTGGTGGGCTGGGCGGCCGGTTCCGCGACAGCCGGCGCAGCAGCCGTCTTGTCATCCGACTTCTCGTTACTTGTGCTGGGCTGCGATTCAGAAAATTTCTTGAAAGACATGGAAGCCCCTTTCGAGCGAGGCGAGCAATCATTTGTCGCTATATCATATATGGTATTAAGGGTGTTGTTTTTCAATGGATCGCCATGCCTTTTCGGCTCTATTTTCGATTACGCAACCTGATGTCTGGACTTTCGGCTTGGGGCCTTGGGTTCCGGTTTTCCGGTGATGGTGCGGTTTGAGGTTGGGTCTTGTCGTTCCAGGCCTGCTTGGGTTGTGCCGGCGGGCTTGTGGCCGTCAAGGACGCGCCTCGCTTTGCTTCAGCGCGCCGCGCGTTGCGCGCGGTGGCCTTCGGCCATCCTTGACTGCCGCCGCGCGCGCCGGCTCCCACTCAATGCCTTCGCCGTGGTGCTTCTGACCCTGCTGGGCGCCGCCGGCGAAAGCCTGGGCTTTGGATGTTATTTCATGCCCAATTCGCCGCGCACGGTCTCGGCCAGGGCCTCGATGGTGGCCTTGGGCTCGGCGCCCTCGGTGACCTCCACCAGGGCGGCGGCGATCAGGTCGGTCACGGCGACACCTTCCGCGCCCGGATAGGCGTACCAGGGGCCGGCATAGTTGGCGACCTGCTGATGGGCGACGAAGGCGTTCGGGTTGGTCTCATAGAAATCGCCGAGGTAGGCGTCATCCTGCAAAACGAGGGCGTTGGTCGGCGCATAGCCGGTGTTCTGCACGACCAGCCGGGCGCCTTCGGGGCCGGTGACGAACGTGATGTAGTCCCAGGCGGCCTTCTGAACCTCGGGGTCCTCGCTCAACATGACGATGGCCGAGCCGCCGGTCGGAAAGTAGACCGTAGAGGGGTCTTCGGCGGCGACCGGCAGGGCTTTCACGGTGACGTCGAAGCCATCGCCGGCCGCCTCGGTGAATCGGGTCAACAGCGACGAGCTTTCCATCATGATGCCGATGGTGCCGGCCGGATAGGCCTGCCGGGCCTGGTCCTGGCCGTAGGTCCTCATGCCACCCTCGTTGACGAAGCGGGCATACAGTTCGGCCGCCGCGATGCCGGGGGGCTGGTCAAAGGTGATGTCGCTTTCGTCCTCGGTCATGGGACGGCCGCCATACGAGCCGAGCAGGGACTGGAAGCGCCAGTCGTGGCGGCCGACCCAGATGCCGTCGATGCTGTCGCCCAGGGCGTCGATCCTGCCGGCCAGGTCGATCACGCCGTCGAAGGTGGTGGGGAAATCCTCCATCGAACCGCCGGCCTGCTCCACGAGATCGGGGTTGACGTACATGACCAGGGTGGAGGCCGACGTGGCGAGCGCGTGCTGCCGGCCCTCGAACCGGCCCAGAGAGCGCAACGCACCGGTGTAGCCGGCGGCCTCGAACGCGGCCTCATCCTCGATGAACGGATCGAGCGGCTGCGTCAGGCCGCGATCCTCAAGAATGCGCCAGCGGTTCAGGCCCACGTAGGCAACATCGGGCAGGGTGCCGGCGACGCTTTCGCGCAGCAGACGCTGGACGCCCTCCGCGTAGCCCTCGGCCGGACCATCGATCACGATCTTGATGTCGGGGTTGGCTTCCATGAAGGCATCGGCCAGCATCTGCTGGACATCCGCCCAGATGGTCGGGATGGCGTAATGCACGCGGACCTGGGTTTCCGCCTGGGCGGAGCCCACGGTCAGCATCAGGGCCGTGGCGGTGGCAAGAAGTCTCATGAGTTTGTCTCCGGTCTTGGTCAGGGATGGTCGATCACGAACGCGAAGGGTCGGAGGTCGCTTGGGGCGCTTGTCACGCTCTTCTGTGTGAGATCAGCCGCGCAGTCCCCCGGCGGCGATGCCGCGCGTGAAGGTGCGCTGCGCCAGCAGGAAACCGACGATCAGGGGGGCCGTGACGATGACGGCGGCGGCCATCAGCGGCCCCACGTTGTCGCCGGCTTCGGCATCGCGGAAAAACACGATGCCGCGCGGCGGCGTCGCCAGATCGCTGTCCGTCACCACGATCAGCGGCCAGAACAGGTCGTTCCAGTGCGCCGTGACGGAAAACACCGCGAACGCCGTGGCCGCCGGCAGGGCCAGAGGAAAGGCGATGCGCCAGACGACGGCGGTTTCCGACAGTCCGTCCACGCGCGCGGCGTCGAACAGGTCGGCCGGCAGGCGGGCCATGAACTGCCGGAACAGGAAAATGCCGAAGACCGACGCCACGAACGGGGCGATCAGGGCGGTATACGTGTTGATCAGGCGCAGTTCGGCCAGCCCGAGGAAGATCGGGATGGCGGTGACGTGGAACGGAACCAGAAGGCCGGCCAGCACGAGGCCGAAAATGACCTGCCGCCCAAGGAACCGTCGATGCGCGAGCGCGAAGGCGCAGGGCACCGCGAACAGGATCTGGAACACCAGGATGCCGCCGCAGACGATGACGCCGTTCATCAG
>CAYFTQ010000412.1:0-2714 GCA_964346035.1 uncultured Roseospira sp.
GGCCCATTTCGCGGCCCAGGTCGCGCACCTCGTCCTTGAACAGCTCGCGCAGCGGCTCCACCAGCTTCATGTTCATGCGCTCGGGCAGGCCGCCGACGTTGTGGTGCGACTTGATGGTGACCGATGGCCCGCCGGCGAACGAGACCGACTCGATGACATCCGGATAGAGCGTGCCCTGGGCCAGGAAGTCTGCCCCGCCCAGTTTGCGGGCCTCTTCCTCGAACACATCGATGAACAGCTTGCCTATGGTCTTGCGCTTGACCTCGGGGTCGGTCACGCCGTCCAGCGCGTCCAGGAACAGGTCATCGGCGTGGCGCATGATCAGGCGGATATTGAAACGGTCGCGGAAGACGGCCTCCACCTGTTCGCTTTCGCCCTGGCGCATCAGGCCATGATCGACATAGACGCAGACAAGCTGGTCGCCCACCGCCTCATGCACCAGGGCGGCGGTTACGGCGCTGTCCACGCCGCCCGACAGGCCGCACAGCACACGCCCCGACCCGACCTGCTGGCGGATGCGCGTCAGCGCCTGATCCTTGAAGGCGGCCATGGTCCAGTCGCCGGAACAGCCGCAGATGTCGTGCGTGAAGTGGCGCAACAGGGCGGCGCCGTGCGGGGTGTGGGTGACCTCCGGATGGAACTGCACGCCATAAAAGCGGCGCCGGTCGTCGGCGATGGCGGCGAAGGGCGCGCCGTCACTGGTGCCGACCACGCGGAAGCCCGGCCCCAGCCGGTCCACGCGGTCGCCGTGGCTCATCCACACCTGATGGCGCTCGCCGGCCGCCCACACACTGTCGAACAGCGCGCAGTCGTCCTTGACCTCCAGGAAGGCGCGGCCGAACTCGCGGTGGTCCGAGGTGGCGACGCGGCCCCCCAACTGCTCGACCATGGTTTGCTGGCCATAACAGATGCCCAGCACCGGCAGTCCCATGGAATACAGTTCCTGCGGCGCGCGCGGGGTATCAATAGCGGTGACGCTGGCCGGCCCGCCGGACAGGATGACTCCCTTGGGAGCGAAAGCGCGGATGATATTGCCGCTGACCAGATTGAACGGATGAATTTCGCAGTAGACCCCGGAGTCCCGCACCCGCCGCGCGATGAGCTGGGTCACCTGACTGCCGAAATCAATGATCAGGATGCGGTCCATATGTGTCCTCGCGCGAGACGACGGACGGAGGGGGCCGGCGGCCCTCCGTCCAGGGTTCGGCGGCAGCCTAGCGCCGATCACGCGAAATCGGAACCACGGAGTTGGGGCTACTTTCGCGCGTTTCTGTGAGAATGGAGTCCGCTTTACGAAGCCATTGTTAAAGCGAAACGCCAAATGCTTTAATAAGCCGTTGGCTAAGGAAAGGATGCTTTCGTAAGGAGGGGCCGTGGATCGCACCGAACGCTTGGGGCGGTACGAAGAGACATCGATTGGCGAGACGGTGCGGGCCTTCATCCCACCGCCGCTGCCGCCGCGTCCGCCGATGGACATGGCGCCGTTCTCGGCCCTGCTTGAACGGGCCACCCAGGCGCTGGGGCGGCTGGACGGCATTGCCTCCATCCTGCCCGACACCCCCTTGTTCCTGTACATGTATGTTCGGAAGGAAGCGTTGCTGTCCTCCCAGATCGAAGGAACGCAATCGTCCCTGTCCGATCTGCTGCTGTTTGAAAGCGAGGAAGCACCGGGGGTTCCGCTGGACGATGTTCGCGAGGTGTCGAACTACGTCCGCGCCATGACCCATGGACTGACCCGACTGCAAGGCGGGTTCCCCTTGTCCCTTCGGCTGATACGGGAAATTCACGCGCTCCTTATGGACGGTGGGCGCGGCCGGGACAAGGAGCCAGGGGAGTTCCGACGCTCACAGAACTGGATCGGCGGCACCAGGCCCGGCAACGCCGCCTATGTCCCGCCGCCGCCCCATCGTGTAATGGCGTTGATGGGCGACCTGGAGACGTTCCTTCACGCCGACGCGCCCGGTTTGTCCACCCTGGTCAAGGCCGGCCTGGCGCATGTGCAGTTCGAGACCATTCACCCGTTTCTGGACGGCAACGGGCGTTTGGGCCGCCTTCTGATCACGCTGCTCTTGTGCGAGCGTGGCATGCTGAAACAGCCCGTCCTTTACCTCAGTCTTTACCTGAAGGCACACCGCAGACGCTATTATGAGTTGCTGCAAGATGTCCGCGAAACGGGGGATTGGGAAAGCTGGCTGGCTTTTTTCCTGGAGGGCGTGCAGGTGACGGCCGATCAGGCGGCCGCGACGGCGGGCACCATCCTCGGTCTGTTCGAGCGCGACGCGGCCCGGCTGCGGGAGCTTGGGCGCGGCGCGGCGTCCCCGATCCGCGTTCATCAGATGTTGCAATCCACGCCGCTGGTCCGGATCCCGCAGGTCTCGGCCCGGCTGAACATATCCGCCCCGACGGCCGCCAAGGCCCTGCAAACGCTGGCTGATCTTGGCATCGTCGAAGAGGTGTCCGGCCGCAAGCGGGGCCGGATCTACACCTATGACCGCTATCTGGCGATCCTGAATGACGGCACGGACCCGCTGCCGGGCTGATCCACTCACCCCGAGCGTTCGAACATGGCGATCTTCAGGTCCGCGATGGCCTTGCCGGGGTTCAGGCCCTTGGGGCATGTGGCGGTGCAATTCATGCCCGCGCCGCCACTCACCCCGTCCGTTCGAACATGGCGATCTTCAGGTCCGCGATGGCCTTGCCGGGGTTCAGGCCCT
>CAYFTQ010000413.1:0-2704 GCA_964346035.1 uncultured Roseospira sp.
TTTCGACCTTCGTCCAGTGAGGCGGTCATGGCGCTACTTGAAGAGTTCGGCGGCGGGGCCTGTGCGCTGGGCAAGCGGGTCTGCGCCGGCGCCCCTGTCAGGGCCGGGACAGGACGGCCCCAGTCACCCTGGCGACGGTGCGAGTTGAAGGTCTGAAGGCGAGCCTGGTTGCTCCACTCCGCCGTCTGCGGGGGCGGTGCCCAGACCCGCGTGATGCGGTACGGCCCCTCAAGAACCGCTGCGGTAGCGGCCGCGATCGCGGCCAGGTGATGGGGCGGAACGCCCGCCGTGCCCCCGATCGAACCAGACGCCGACGCAGAGCGGGTCGCCCCGGTGTCGGCTTCGGCGAGGGTTTTTGCGGCGCGCGCGGCCTCGGCTGCCTTTTGGCGAGCCTCGACGGTGCGGAAGGCGAAGCCCATGATGGCACAGCTTGCCCACAACAGCATAAGCACGGCCATCACCACGATGATCCCGACGACCAGGATCTCCAGTCCGGCGAGCATGTGCGCCTCCCTCGTTCGTATCCCTTGGGGCGGCGCGCGGCGATGCGCGCCCGGTGATCGCCCGCAGCCTAGAGCGGGATGTTGCCGTGCTTCTTGGGCGGTCGGGTTTCGCGCTTGCTGAGCAGGGTGCGCAGCGCCAACGAAATGCGCCCGCGAGTCTCCGACGGCTTGATGACATCGTGGACGAACAGCTTGCCGGCCGAAATGTAGGGCGAAGCAAAGGCCGCCCGGTACTCGTCGGCCAGTTCACGCGAGCGTTCGACCTTGTTCTCGGCCTCTTTCAACTCGCCACGGTAGAGAATGTTGACCGCCCCCTCGGCGCCCATGACGGCGATCTCCGCCGTCGGCCAGGCCAGCACCAGGTCGGCGCCCATATCACGGCTGCACATCGCCAGGAAGGCGCCGCCATAGGCCTTGCGCATGATGATGGTGATCTTCGGCACCGTTGTGGCGCCGTAAGCGAACAGCATCTTGGCGCCGTGGCGGATGATGCCGCCGCGTTCCTGGCGCACGCCGGGCAGGAAGCCGGGCACGTCCACCAGGTTGATGATCGGAATGCCGAAGGCGTTGCAGAACCGAATGAAGCGCGCGGCCTTGTCAGAGGCATCAATGTCCAGGCAACCGGCCATTTCCTTGGGCTGGTTGGCGATGAACCCGACGACCATGCCGTCCAGCCGGCCGAAGCCGATCACGATGTTCTTGGCGAAGCCGCGCTGCACCTCCAGGAAGCTGCCGGGATCCACCAGCCGGTTGATGACATCCTTGACATCGAACGGCACCTTGCCGGAATCGGGCAGCAGCTCGTCCAGGCCGGAGTCGGGGGTCAGGTCCACCTCGGGCGTGATGGCGTGCGGGGGCTCGGCCATGTTGTTGGCCGGCAGATAAGACAGCAGGCGCGAGACGATATCGACCGCGTCCTGTTCACTGTCGGCGACGAAATGGATGTTCCCCGAGACGCTGGCATGGACATCGGCGCTGCCGATCTCGTCCTTGCTGGTGCTCTGGCCGGTGACGCCGCGAATGACCTCCGGCCCGCAAATGAACATCTCCGATCCGCCCCGGATCATGATGATGAAATCCATCAGCGCCGGCGAATAGGCCGCCCCGCCCGCGCACGGCCCGCAGATGACGGCGATCTGCGGCACCACGCCGGACAGGCGGACGTTGCGGTTGAACACCTGACCATAGCCGGACAGGGCCGAGACCCCCTCCTGAATGCGGGCGCCGCCGGAATCGTTGAAGCCCACCACGGGAACGCCGCTCAACTCCGCCTGGTCCATGATCATGGCCAGCTTCTCGGCGTGCATGCGTCCCAGCGATCCGCCGGCGACGGTGAAATCCTGGCTGAAGGCCGCCACCGGGCGACCGTCGATGAAGCCGACCCCGGTCACCACCGCATCGCCGGGCAGGTCCTTGCCCTCCATGCCGAACTGGCGGCTTTCATGCTGGGCGTGCATCCCGAATTCCTGGAACGTGCCCTCTGTGAACAGGGCTTCCAGGCGTTCGCGCGCGGACCACAGGCCCTTCTCGTGACGAGCCTCGATCTTCTTTCGGCCGCCGCCCACCAGGACGGAGGATCGGCGCCGTTCGAGTTCCTCGACGGCCTGTTTGGAAATCGGCATGTCGTCCCCCTGGATTGGCCGGCGGCCGGTTGGGTGGGCCGTCCGGGCGACGCCGGCTCCGGCATTCGGCGAAGGGAGTATATGCGACCGCCCCCCGGGGACGTCCACAGGGAACACACCCTGAACGGTATTTTGGCGCCCCAGGCCCGAACCGCCCGGCCCGGAAACGCCCGCGAAACAGAATATCCTTTCGGGTGCGATCTGGATAACACTGTTGCCCTTGACCGCGCCGCGACGCATGGTATTTCTGCTGCACCGCGACACGATGGCCCGGCCATGTCCAATTGGCGCGGGCGTTTGGCCCGCTGTGCAGTGCAAGGAAGACCGTCATGCAGGAGATCATCCATCAGCTTGATGCCAAGCGCGCCCGGGCCCGCGCGGGGGGTGGCCAGAGCCGAATCGACGCCCAGCACGCCAAGGGCAAGCTGACCGCCCGCGAACGCATCGACCTGCTGCTTGATCCCGGTTCGTTCGAGGAATGGGACATGTTCGTCGAACACCGCTGCACCCAGTTCGGAATGGACGAGACCAGGGTACCGGGCGATGGCGTCGTCACCGGCCAGGGCACCATAAACGGCC
>CAYFTQ010000414.1:0-2669 GCA_964346035.1 uncultured Roseospira sp.
GCTCCATCAGAAGCTCTTCCTGGTTGGGACGCTCGTCCTCCAGCAGGTCCATCATCTCCAGGTCGCCGTCCTCGCCGACGGTGCGGTTCAACGAGCCATCGCGCGCGCTCATGCGCCGGCTCATGTTGGTGACGTCCTTGTCGGACACCCCCAACTCGTCGGCGATCAGGGTCACCTCGTCGGGCGACAGATCTCGGTTGTCCAGCAGGCCCAGCCGCGCCTTGATCTTGCGAAGGTTGTAGAACACCTTTTTGTGGGCGGACAGGGTGCCGATCTTCACCAGCGACCAGGAATTCAGGATGTACTCGTGGATCGAGGCCTTGATCCACCACATGGCATAAGTGGACAGGCGGAAGCCCCGTTCCGGGTCGAATTTTTTGACCGCCTGCATCAGGCCCAGCGTGCCTTCGCTGACCAGATCGGCGACCGGCAGGCCGTAATGGCGATAGCCCAGCGCGATCTTGGCCACCAGACGCAGATGACTGGTGACCAGCGTGTGCGCGGCCTTGACGTCGTCATGATCATGGAAGCGGCGCGCCAGCATGTATTCCTCCTCGGGGGCGAGCAGGGGGAACTGGCGAACGGCGCGAAGATAGCGGTCGAGGCCGCCGTCCTCGGACACCATGGGCAGGGACGAGAGCTTGGGCGTGGCAGCGGTCATGGAGCAATCCTCCGGCATCGGTCAGGGCTGGGGTCAGGCGAACGGGGCCAGGGTTCAATCCGTGCCGCCGGGGCGGTCGTCCGGCCTCTGCGGAGAGGGTGGGACGGGCCGGCGGGTGTTCGGGTCGAAACGACGGGCCATGGGACCCCCGGGCCGGAGCCAGCGGCCGGCTCCCCGGGGGTGCAACGCGGCAGCCACGCGAGAGTTGCGCGGCACCCCACGGCATACCGTGATGGACAACCTGTGCTCGGCCAACCATCGTGGTGAACGTGGTGCTGAACCTGGTAAGGGGGCGCCGTCAGGCTGTGTCCGTTCGCGCGATGGTCCCGGCGCGACGGGGCGCTCGGGCTGGGATGGCGCGATGCCGGACTCCGTGAGTCGCGGTCATGATAAAGGACATGGGTTCATCCTCCTGCGAAGCGATGACAAGGACCCGGCCCCATCCTGGCTGCCGGGACGCATGCTGGGGGTAAACCCGGAAAGCGGCGTTCACCCACTTGAAGAGTATAGTTTTTGGCGGCGCGAAAATCAAGAATTCCGCTTGTGGCCGGGGGCGCGCGGGCGGACGTGTGTTGCGCCCAGGTGGGGCGGCGCGTAGGCTCGCCCGTTCATTTCCCGACCGATTCCTGACCGACGCGAGACCCGCCATGCCCCCGTCCGACGACCCGCCGACCGCCGCCATCGGCCGCGCCGAGACCAGCGAGGATCGCGTCACGGCGATTCCCGTCAAGGCCCTGCACGCCACCTTGAACGACAGGCCTGTCGCCGCGGCCGAGGGCGATCCGCTGCCGCCGTTGTGGCACTGGCTGTTCTTCCTGCCGGATGCGCCGATGTCCGAGGTTGGCGCCGACGGACACCCGAAGCGCGGCGGCTTTCTGCCCGCCGTCGCGCTGGAACGGCGCATGTGGGCCGGCGGCCGGCTGACCTTCACCGGCGAGGTGCCGCGCGTCGGCGACCTCATCCGGCGCGACTCCGAGATCCTGGACGTGCGGGAGAAATCGGGCACGGCCGGCGACATGGTGTTCATCACCGTGCGCCACCGCATCCACACGCCGCGCGGACTGTCGGTCGAGGAGGAACAGGACATCGTCTACATCGCCATGCCCGAGACCTTCCGGCCGCCCCCGCCCCGGCCGGCGCCGCCGGACCCGGACTGGGTCGAGCCGCTGGCGGTGGACCCGGTTCTGTTGTTCCGCTTCTCGGCGCTGACGTTCAACGGCCATCGCATCCATTACGATCGGCCTTATGCCATGGAGACGGAGAAGTATCCGGGGCTTGTGGTGCATGGTCCGTTGCAGGCCATGGCACTGATGGAGGCGGCCCGCCGCCGGGCGCCGGGGCGTGAGCCCGCGCATTTCTCGTTCCGGGGCCAGCGCCCGCTGTTCGACTTCGATACCGTGGCCCGCCACGGTTATGCGGACGGGGACGGCGCCCTCGACCTGATGACCGTCAACGGCGACGGCGCCATCGGCATGTCGGCCAGGGTAATCTGGCGCGATTGAAATGCGGGCCTGCGGCCGTGTCGCGGAGCCCGTTCCAGCATACCCCTGTCGCTGTGGAGGAGACGGTCTTGGCGAACCTGTTGGAAGGATTGAGGGTGGTCGAGGGGACCTCCTTCGTGGCGGCCCCGCTGGCCGGCATGACGCTGGCCCAGTTGGGGGCCGAGGTGATCCGCTTCGACCGCCTGCAGGGCGGCCTGGACCATTACCGGTGGCCGGTGACGTCCGACAACCGGTCCATGTTCTGGGCCGGGTTGAACAAGGGAAAGCGGTCCATCGCGGTGGATATGACCCGGCCCGAGGGGCGCGAGATCGTCACCAACCTGATCTGCGCGCCCGGCCCCGGCAACGGCATCTTTCTGACCAATCTTCGGGTGCGCGGCTGGATGGACTATGACTCGCTGCGCCAGCACCGCGATGACCTGATCATGATTTCCATCCTGGGGGCGCGGGGCGGCGGCCCGCAGGTGGACTATACCGTCAATCCGGCGGTCGGCTTCCCGACCGCC
>CAYFTQ010000415.1:0-2633 GCA_964346035.1 uncultured Roseospira sp.
CCGTGCTGCTGGACCCGCTGGCGCTGGAGATCGTCACCCCCGACGACTTCCCGTTCCCGCCCGACGGCGTCCACATCCGCTGGCCGGACCCGCCGCTGGCGCAGGAATACCGCCTGATGCGCCACAAGATCTATGCCGCGCTGGCGTTCGCGCGCGCCAACCGCATCGACCGGGTGGTGTTCGACAGCCCCAATCCCCGCCTGGGCATCGTCGCGTCGGGCAAGGCCTATAAGGACGTGCGCCAGGCCCTGGCCGACCTGGGCATTACCGAGCGCATCGCCGCCGACATCGGCATCCGCCTGTACAAGGTCGGCATGCCCTGGCCGCTGGAGCGCGACGGCATCCGCGCCTTCGCCGAGGGGCTGGAGGAGATCCTCGTGGTCGAGGAAAAGCGCGCCCTGATCGAGAACCAGCTCAAGGAACAGCTCTACAATTGGCGCGACGACGTGCGCCCGCGCATCGTCGGCAAGTTCGACGAGGCCGCCGCCTGGATCCTGCCCTCGGCCGGCGAGCTGACCCCGGCCGGGGTGGCCCGCGCCATCGCCGGGCAGCTTCGCCGCTTCGTCACCCTGGACACGATGGAACAGCGCCTCGCCTGGCTGGAGCGCAAGGAGGCCGAGCTGTCCCACCAGACCGTCGGCACCAAGCGGCTGCCCTATTACTGCTCGGGCTGTCCGCACAACACCTCGACCAAGGTGCCCGAGGGCAGTGTCGGTCTGGCCGGCATCGGTTGCCACTACATGGTGACCTGGATGCCGGAGCGGAACACCAGGACCTTCACCCACATGGGGGGCGAGGGGGCAAGCTGGGTCGGCCTGTCGCCGTTCACCGAGACCCGCCATGTGTTCGTCAACCTGGGCGACGGCACCTATTTTCACTCGGGCTCGCTGGCGATCCGTCAGGCGGTCGCTGCGGGCGCCAACATCACCTACAAGATCCTCTATAACGACGCCGTCGCCATGACCGGCGGCCAGGGCGTGGACGGTTCCCTCAGCGTGCCGCAGATCGCCCGCCAGCTCGACGGCGAGGGCGTGGCGCGTATCGTCATCGTCTCCGATCAGCCGGAGAAATACGCCGGGGCCGGCGCGCCCGGCCTGCCCAAGGGCACCGTCATCGAACACCGCGACCGCCTGGACGAGGTCCAGCGCGGCTTGCGCGAGGTGGCGGGCGTGACCGTGCTGATCTATGACCAGACCTGCGCGGCGGAGAAGCGGCGCCGGCGCAAGCGCGGCCTGATGGAGGACCCGGACGTCCGCGTCGTCATCAACGAGGCCGTGTGCGAGGGCTGCGGCGATTGCGGGGTTCAGTCCAACTGCGTGTCCATCACCCCGGTGGAGACCGAGTTCGGCCGCAAGCGCGCCATCGATCAGTCCACCTGCAACAAGGATGTCTCCTGCATCAAGGGATTCTGCCCCAGCTTCGTGACCGTTTCGGGCGTGACCCCGCGCAGGGCCTCGGCCCGCGCCGCCGCCCTGGGCGGGCCGGACCGCTTTCCCGATCCGCCGGAGCCCGAGACCGCGTTGGGCCAGGGCACACCCTATGACATCCTGATTACCGGCATCGGCGGCACCGGCGTGGTGACCATCGGCGCCATTCTGGGCATGGCCGCGCATCTGGACGGCAAGGGCGTCTCGGTGCTGGACCAGACCGGGCTGGCGCAGAAGAACGGCGCCGTCGTCAGTCATGTTCGGCTCGCGCGCCGGCCCGAGGACATCCACGCCGTGCGCATCGCCGCCGGCAACACCAATCTTCTGCTCGGCTGCGACATGGTGACGGCGGCCGGGGGCGATGTGCTGGCCAAGATGCGCCGGGGCCTGACCGTGGCCGTGATGAACGCCCACCAGGTGATGACGGCGGACTTCACCCAGAGCCCGGATCTGGCCTGGCCCGACCAGCCGATTCGCGAGGCCCTGGCCGACGCCGCGCACGAGGTCCGCTATGTGGACGCCACCCGCGTGGCCACCGGGCTGCTGGGCGACAGCATCGCCGCCAACCTGTTCATGGTCGGGTTCGCGTGGCAGCAGGGTTTGGTCCCGATCGGTGGCGCCGCCCTGGAACGGGCCTTGGACCTGAACGGCGCGGCGGTGGAGACCAACAAGGCCGCCTTCCTGTGGGGTCGGCGCATGGCCGCCGATCCCGACGCGGTGCTGGCGCTGCTCGGTCCGCCGCCGGGGACGGAGGGCGACCGCCGGCTGTCGGACAGCCTGGACGAGGTGGTTGATCGCCGTGCGGCCGGCCTCAAGGCTTTTCAGAACGGGCGGTATGCGAAACGCTACCGCAAGGCCATCGACCGCGTGCGCGCCGCCGAGGCCGCCGCCATGGGTGAGGGCGAAACCGGCCTGACCGAGGCCGCCGCGCGGGCGCTGTTCAAGCTGATGGCCTACAAGGACGAGTACGAGGTCGCCCGGCTCTATACCGACGGCCGCTTTCGCGAGGCGCTGGAGCAAGGGTTCGAGGGCAGCCCGCGCCTGACTTTCCACCTCGCCCCGCCGCTGCTGGCGAAACGCGATGCGCGCACCGGCCACCTGATCAAGCGCGAATACGGCCCCTGGGTGTTTTCCGCCTTCCGCGTGCTGGCCGCGTTGAAGGGCCTGCGCGGCACGCCGCTGGACCCGTTCCGCCGCACCGGGGAA
>CAYFTQ010000416.1:0-2615 GCA_964346035.1 uncultured Roseospira sp.
ACATGGAGGGCGACCCGCAGGGCAAGGCGCGCATCCGCAATCAGCGCCAGGAACGGGCGCGCCAGCGCATGATGCAGGCGGTGCCCGAGGCCGACGTGGTGGTCACCAACCCGACTCATTTCGCCGTGGCGCTGAAATACGACATGGCAAGCATGACGGCGCCTCGCCTGGTGGCCAAGGGCCAGGACAACCTGGCCCTGCGCATTCGCACGGTGGCGGAAGAGAACAATGTGCCGATCGTTGAGAACCCACCGCTTGCCCGGGCGCTTCATGCCGCCGTGGATCTGGACCAGGAGATCCCGCCCGAGCACTATCAGGCCGTCGCCGAGGTGATCGGGTATGTCATGCGACTTCGAAAACGCGTCGGCTGAGACCCGCCCGGCCCGGGGGCCGGCGCTCTGGGCGCTGACGGGCGGACTGGCGTCGATGCTGGCCGGCGGGGCGCTGCTTCATCCCTGGCGGACAGCGGTTTGGCCGGACCCCGCCATCGGGCCGCTGGCGATCGCGGTGCCCGAGGCGGCGACCCTGCTCATGCTCGCCGGGTTGTTGCTGGCGGCGCTGTCGGCCCGCGCCCTTTGGCGCGCGCTGGCGACCGCCCGAACGGGCGCGGCCCGGGCCGACGACCTGCTGGCCATGATCGAGCACGACCAGGCGGCCCGCCTTTTGCTGAACGCGGCCGGCGGCGTGCTGGCCGCCAACGCCCAGGCGCGACGGCTGTGGCCGTCGCTGGACCCTGTGGCGGAAACCCGGACGCGGCTGTTCGATCCGCGCGGACTGGCCGGCCTGGAAGAGGGCGGCGAGCGTCTGGAACGGCTGGCCGCAGCGGCCCGCGCCGGCCAGGATGATCGCGCCACGCTGGCGTTGTCGGCCACGACGGAGGCCGCCGGAACCACGCCCGACGAACCCGAATGGTGGGACATCGCCCTGCGCGTCCTGCCCGGCCGGCCGACGGACCCGGACACCCCGCGCCGCCTGTGGGTAGCGCACGACGTCACGGCCCGCCGGGCCATCGACGAGGTGCTGACCGGCGAGCGGGAAGCCCTGTCGGACCACTTGTTCTTTCTGCCGGTAGGGCTGTATACGGCCGACACCGAGGGCCGCCTGCGTTTCATCAACCAGCGCCTGGTGCGCTGGCTCGACCGATCGGCCGGCGACCTGAGCGATGTCCGCCTCGCCGACATCGTGGACGGCCCACTACCCCCCCCGGAGGACGGCGACTGGCAGGGCGAGATGAGCTTCTCGACCGGAGCCGGGGGCAGCTTCTCGGCTCTGGTGCTCCAGGCGTCCTACGACGAGGGCGGCGACCTGCTGACACGGGCGGTCGTGGTGCGTGATGCCGCGTCCGTGCCCGACGGCACGGACGCGGACGTCTCCGGCGATGGCGCCCGGCGCCGCCGCGACCGGCGCGCGCCCGACGGCAGCCCGTGGCGCTGGGACCGCATGTTCCGGTGGCTGTTCGACGGCGCCCCGGTGGGCATCGCGCTGACCGACCCGGAGGGCTGTCTGTCCGACTGCAACCGGGCGCTGGAACACCTGCTGGGTCGCCCGCGAAACGACCTGGTGAACCGACCGCTGCCCGACCTGATGGCGCCGGCCGACCGTGACACCGTCTCGCGGGTCATGAACCAGGTACTAAAGGGCGCCATCAGCCGGGGCGTGCAACTCGACGTCTCGCTGATCACGGCCCGCGGTCCGGAAAGCCGGCCGGTCACGGCCTCTCTGTTCCTGGGCCCGATGGGCGAACGCCGCACCGGACCGCTGGGCGTTCCGGTCGAGGGCATCATTGCCCACCTGATCGATACCAGCGAACAGCGCAGCCTGGAACGCCAGTTCGCCCAAGCCCAGAAGATGCAGGCCATGGGCCAACTCGCCGGCGGCGTGGCGCACGACTTCAACAACCTGCTGACGGCCATGATCGGCTATTCGGACCTGCTGTTGCAACGTCACGGCACCGGCGACCCATCCTTCGCCGACATCATGCAGATCCGCCAGAACGCCAACCGCGCCGCCAACCTGGTGCGCCAGTTGCTGGCCTTCTCGCGCCGCCAGCCCCTGCAACCGCGCGCTGTTGACGTGGGCGCCGCGCTGTCGGAACTGTCCCACCTGCTGCGCCGGCTGCTGGGCGAGACCGTGCGTCTGGAGGTGGTCCACGGCCGCGAGGTCGATTGCGTGCGCGCCGACCCCGGCCAGTTCGATCAGGTCATCATCAACCTGGCGGTCAACGCCCGCGACGCCATGCCCGACGGCGGCACGCTGACGATCGCGACCCGACTGGCGGTGCTGGATGCGCCGCAGGACCGGGGCGTGGAAACCATGCCGCCGGGCGAGTACGTCGTCGTCGAGGTCCGCGACACCGGCAAGGGCATCCCGCCCGAGCATCTGGCCCGCATCTTCGAGCCCTTCTTCACCACCAAGGGCGGCGGCGCCGTCGGTGCCGGCACCGGCCTGGGGCTGTCCACGGTCTATGGCATCCTGCGCCAGACCGGCGGCTTCGTCGATGTCGACTCCAGCCCCGGGGCGGGCACCGCGTTCGCCCTGCACCCGCCGCGCGGCGTTCCCGCGCCTGCGGCCACCGTGCCGCTGCGGCCACCGCTGCCCCCGCCGCTGGCCAGAGG
>CAYFTQ010000417.1:0-2611 GCA_964346035.1 uncultured Roseospira sp.
CTCGACCATGTCGCGGGCCAACAGGTGGCGCCGGTTCGAGGTGGCGTAGAACAGCACGTTGTCGGGACGGCCCTCCAGCCCGCCTTCCAGCAGGGCCTTGAGCGATTTGTAGCTGGTGTCCTGGCCATCGAACGACAGGTCGTCACAGAACAGCAGGCAGCGCCTTGGGCTGGCGCGCAGAAGGCTCAGCAGGCGTGGCAGGGTGGGAATGTCCTCGCGGTGGATTTCCACCAGCACCAGGCCGGCGTCGGGCAGGTCTTCGGCGACGGCGGCATGGACGGCCTTGACCAGCGAGCTTTTGCCGGTGCCGCGCGCCCCCCACAGCAGGGCGTTGTTGGCCGGCAGCCCGCGCGCGAACCGGCGGGTGTTCTCCGTCAGGGTTTCGATCTGGCGGTCGATGCCTTGCAGCAGGGCCAGCGGGATGCGGTTGACGGCGGCCACCGGCTCCAGCCAGTCGTGATCGGCGTGCCAGACAAAGGCCTCGGCGGCGGTCAGGTCGTTGACAGGCGGCGGCGGCGGCGCCAGTCGCTCCAGCGCCGATGCGATGCGCTCCAGGGTCGGCTCCAGGCGATCCAGATCGGTCATGGTGGGGCAGGGGTCTCCGGGGCTGTGTCATGATGCGCCGTGCGCACCGGGTCGCGGTTGGCGGCACGGGACGGGCGGGTCCGGCCGCGCCCTAATGTATTGGAATATAATAATAATGCTTGGCTGGCTGGGGCGCCAGGATTCGAACCTGGGATCGCGAGACCAAAACCCGCTGCCTTACCACTTGGCTACGCCCCATCCGGCCGTTCGCGTGCCACCCGGCGACGGGCCCCAGGCGGGGCTGTCGGATCCTCGGGTGGGCGGAAGGGGCTCAAAGTGTCCAACCAGCCGGGGTTCGTCAAGCCCGAACGCGTGCTCGCGTTCAAGGTTGGCTGCGTGGGTAGACGATGACGGACAGCAAGCGCGCCGGCACCTTGCGCAGCTCCTCCGGGCCGTGCGGTGCATCGGCATCGAAGAACAGCGAATCGCCGGGCTTGAGGTCATAGATCTTGTTGCCGTGGCGATAGGTGACCTCGCCGTCCAGCATGTAGATGAACTCCAGCCCGGCATGCTGGAACACCGGAAACACCTCTGAATCTTCGGTCATGGTGACCAGATAGGGCTCCATGACGATGGGCTGGCCGACGGTATGGCCAAGCAACTGGTACTGGTGGCCGGCCCGCGTGCCCCGGCGTTCGATGATCAGGCCCTCTCCGGCGGCGACGTGGGTCGCTTCGCTTTGTTCCTCGAACTTACGGAAGAACGCCGTCACCGGGACGTTAAGCGCCGTCGACAGGCGTTGCAGCGTGCCCAGCGACGGAGAGGTCTGACCGTTTTCGATCTTCGACAGCATACCGGCGGAAAGGTCGGCCTGCTTGGCCAGTTCGACAACGGTCATGTCCATGCGCGTGCGGTAGTCGCGCACCTCACGACCGATGGAGAATTCCAGGCTGTTGTCGAGCGAACTGGCGTTGTCCTCATCGCCGTCCGCGCCGGTCTCTTCCGGCGGCGCGCCAACGGGCACGGGGTAGGGGGCGGGGCGAACCATGCGCGTCTCCCGGGGTTGGGGCGGAGCGGTGCGTCCCCATGGTTCTAGCAGGGTTTCCGGTCCAGGAAACGGGTTACATCCGGCCCGTCATGGGCGTATGGTCCGGGCGCCGCTGGTCTGCCCCTGGCGCCGATCGCGATCGGCTTTTCACGCCTGACCTCAGGGCGGACTCATGCCTCACGTTCGATCCTTTCCCGAGTGTTCCGGGCAAGCGGGGGGCGATCCGTTGTTGCCGACACCCACGGGAGACCTCAGCATGACCGCCCGCCTGATCGACGGAAAAGCCTTTGCCATGGGCCTGCGCGCGCGCCTTGGGGAAGAGATCGCGTCGGTGCGGGAGCGTTGCGGGCTGGTGCCCGGTCTGGCCGTGGTGCTGGTGGGCGAGGATGCGGCCAGTCAGGTCTATGTCGGCATGAAGGAACGCATGGCGCGCGAGGCCGGCATGGTCTCCACGGTGCATCGGCTGCCGGCCGATACGCCCCAGGTCGAGCTGATGGCGCTGCTGGCGACCCTGAACGCCGATGCGGCCATTCACGGCATTCTGGTGCAACTGCCACTGCCGGCCGGCCTGGACAGCCAGGCCGTGATTCTGGCCATCGACCCGGCCAAGGACGTGGACGGCCTGCATCCCGTCAATGCCGGCAACCTGATGATCGGCGCGCCCGGCCTGGTGCCTTGTACGCCGTCGGGCTGCATGATGCTGTTGCGCGACACCTTGGGCGACGACCTGAGCGGCGCCGAGGCACTCGTCATCGGGCGGTCCAACCTGATGGGCAAGCCGATGGGCCAGCTTTTGCTGGGCGCCAATTGCACGGTCACGATGGCGCATTCCCGCACGCGCGATCTGGCCGAGGCCTGCCGCCGCGCCGATATCCTGGTGCCCGCCGTGGGCCGGCCGGGCATGGTCCGGGGCGACTGGATCAAGCCCGGCGCGACGGTGATCGACGTCGGCATCAACCGCCTGCCGCCGGAGCCGGGGCAGGAGAAAGGCAGGCTGGTGGGGGATGTGGACTTCGATGCGGCCAGGGAGGTCGCCGG
>CAYFTQ010000418.1:0-2606 GCA_964346035.1 uncultured Roseospira sp.
CCCGACGCGACAGGGTGGCCGGGCCGGGGAGGCGGCCTCAGGCGGCTTCGCGCCAACGCGCCGCCAGCATGAGCAGCGCGCGGGTCTGGGCGTGGATCTCCGACGAGACGGTTTTGTCCAGCTTGCGGGTCCAGTCCGCCGGCAGGGTGGCGGCGCCATAGGTCGCGCCGGCCAGCATGCCCGCGATGGCGCCGGTCGTATCCGCGTCGCCGCCCTGATTGACGGTTTCCACGATGCAGGTTCGCAGGCTGTCGGTGGCGAAATAGAAGTGCAGCACGGTTTGCATGGTGTCCACGATATAGGCCGAGCTGAAGCCGCGGTAGGGCGTGAAGCGGAACCGCTTGTCGATCTCCAGCAGGCGCGAAGCCTCGGTTCGCGCGCCGGCGCTGCCTTCCCCCCGCAAGGCCCGGTGGACCATGCGCACCAGCGCCAGACAGGCCGCGTCGGATGCCCCCTGGTGGTGCGTGATGCGGGCCTGGCCCAGGGTCCAGTTGACGATGGCGTCGTCGGGCGCGCCCAGTGTGGCCAGCGCCACCGGGACAAGGCGCATGGCGGCGCCGTTGCCGCCGTCGCCCTCGTGATAGGGGCCGTGCAAGGTGCCATGAACCTTGACCCGGCGCAGGCCGCGCCGGACCGTGTTGCCGCAGTCCACCGGCCTGCCGGCCAGCCAGGTCAGGAAGGCATCGGCCACGGCACGGGCGTCGAACCCGCCACGCACGATCAGGGCGCGGCCCAGGGCCAGAGCCATGCCGGTATCGTCCGTGACCTGCCCGGGCTTGAGGTTGAGCCAGCCGCCGCCCACCAGGCGGCTGTGGATGCCGTGGCGGTATTGGATCTCTGAGCGGGTCATGAACTCCACGGTGGCGCCCAGGGCATCACCGATGGCCAACCCCAGATAAGCGCCGAGCGCGCGGTCGGTCAGGGTGTCCATGTCGGCGAACGGGTCCCTGTGTGCGGCCGTGCCGGCACCCGTCGTCGGCCCGCGCAGGGGCGCGGGAATGCTGTCGGGGGGCAGGACGGGGTCTGTCACGGGATGGGTCATAGCAAGTCCATCTCCACGGCATAGTCTCCGCCGATCACCAGATACTCGGCTTCGCCCTGGAGTGGGTGGCGCGGCAGCAGGTCGGCGAAGAAGACCACCTTCACCGCCGGCACCCGCACGGTCAGGATCCAGTCGCCGAAGCATCCGGCGACGGCTCGGTCGGCGCTGAAGGAGACCAGGTTGTTGAAACGCGCCAGGGCGTGGCGACGGTCGGGGCGGGCCAGGATCTGGTCCTCGGCGCCCCGACCCAGGTTAAGACCCCGGTACAACGTCAAATGGGTTTCGCCCGCGCGCACGAACCGCCGGAGCGCCCACTGGCAGAACGTGAAGACCAGATCAAGCTGGCAGTGAATGGCGTTGTCGTGAAAACGGCTGTTCATCTTCTGCTCCACATAGCGCAGCCAGGCGGGACATGGGATGTGGGTGATCGGCTCACCGTGCCAGGTGGGCAGCACGCCGAACCGGCTTTCCACCCAGCCCTTGAGCACCGCGCCTTCCGCGCCGCCGGTCTCGAACATCCAGCCCTTCAGCAGACGCAGATAGCTGGAGCGGAAGCGCCGCGTGCCGTCCGCGCCCCGGTGGGCCGGTCGGCCGGCGCGTTCGTCCGGGTCGCGCTGGTCGGGGTCCAGGCAGAAACACGCCGCCATCAGGGCGTGGAAGGCCTGGACCGCGTCGGTCATGTCGCGCGCCTCGGCCAGCATGTCGAAGAACGCGCGCGCCTCTGCCCGGACATGCGGCAGATCCAGTGGTTCAGGCCGGGCGTTGAAGGCCGGGCTGGCGAGATAGGCGGTCGAAAGCCCCACCATGTTGCTGCTGTGTCCCAGCCGCGGGCGCGGCGGTGGGGTCGGATGATCGGCGCTCATGGGCTCAACCGACAGCAAACACCGTGCCAGCCCTTTCGGCCCGGGCCGGCGCCGGACCGCCGGCACGCCACCGCCCCTGGCGACGGCGGCTGTGCCAATCCCGACACGACCCAATGCGTCAATTGTCGCGATCCGGACAGGACGCGGGACGTGTCGGAGTCCGGTCGGGCGCCCTCATGTACCTGTTTCATCGCGGTTCTTTTCGTTTCCGGGGGGCGGTGAACGACTTGGCACGCGCCTTGCCATTTCCCGTGCCAGAACCCCGAGCGAGCCCCTGCCGGTCGCATCGGACATCGGAACCCAAAGGACCCCCCAGGGCCCGCTTCTGACCCCAAGGAGACAGACCCATGAGCGAACTGCGCCAGATCGCCTTTTACGGCAAGGGTGGCATCGGCAAGTCCACGACCTCCCAGAACACGCTGGCCGCGCTGGTCGAGTTGGACCAGAAGATCATGATCGTCGGCTGCGATCCGAAGGCGGATTCCACCCGCCTGATTCTGAACACCAAGCTTCAGGACACCGTCCTGCACCTGGCGGCCGAGGCCGGCTCTGTCGAGGACCTGGAAGTCGAGGACGTGGTCAAGTCCGGTTACAAGGACATCAAGTGCGTCGAGGCCGGCGGTCCCGAGCCCGGCGTCGGCTGCGCCGGCCGCGGCGTCATCACCGCCATCAACTTCCTGGAGGAGAACGGCGCCTACGAC
>CAYFTQ010000419.1:0-2605 GCA_964346035.1 uncultured Roseospira sp.
ACCGCCGGCCGGGGCGACCAGCGCCTGAATCTCCACCAGCACCGGCCGGCTGCCCTCGATGCCCGCGAACACGGCCGCGCCGGTGACGTTGCCGCGCCGTTCCGCCAGGAACAAGGCCGAGGGGTTGGCGACCTGCATCAGGCCGGCGTCGGTCATCTCGAACACGCCGATCTCGTCGGTGGCGCCGAATCGGTTCTTGACGGCGCGCAGAATGCGATAGGGGTGGCCGCGCTCGCCCTCGAAATACAGCACGGTATCAACCATGTGCTCCATGACGCGCGGGCCGGCCAGTGTGCCCTCCTTGGTGACATGACCGACCAGGAACAGCGTGGTGCCGCGCCGCTTGGCGATGCGGATCAGTTCATGCGCGCATGTGCGGACCTGGGCCACCGTGCCCGGCGCCGAATCCAGGGTGTCGGAGTACATGGTCTGAATGGAATCGATCACCACCACGTCCGGGGGATCGGGGCCGTCCAGACTGGCCGCGATATCCCGCACGCTGGTGGCGGCGGCCAGGGCGACCGGCGCTTCGGCCAGACCCAGCCGGGCGGCGCGCAGGCGCACTTGTTCGACCGCTTCCTCGCCCGAGATGTAGGCCACGCCCGCGCCCCCGTTGGCGAGCGCGGCGGCGGCCTGCAACAGCACCGTGGACTTTCCGATGCCGGGGTCGCCGCCCACCAGCAGGGCGGAGCCGGCGACCAGCCCGCCGCCGCACACGCGGTCAAGTTCCGCGATACCGGTCTGGCGCCGGGGTGGCGGGCGGCTGTCACCCTTGAGGCCGACAAAATTGACCGCGCGTCCACCACGACCGGCCGTGATGCCTTTCGGCGCCGCTTCGGGCGCGGCTTCCTCGACGATGGTGTTCCACTCGCCACAGGCATCGCAGCGGCCGGCCCACTTCAGGGTCACGGCGCCGCAGGACTGGCAAACGAACTGGCGGGCGGGGGGCTTGGCCATGCGGGGATCGGGGCGCGCCGCTCAGGCGGCCCGCGCGGCCCCGTGGCGACGGTCGTCATTGGCCGCTGCGCCCGGGCGTCCCAGGCGCCACAGCCTGAATCGCAGATACCGCCACAGCGCGGCCGAAAACAGGCGGCCGACGCGGCCGTGCGGCTCCAGTCCCGCAGCCTTCATGACCATGGCGCTGGCGCGCTCCACATGGCCCATGCGGTAGTGCCGGAAGGCCAGTGCGGCATAGGCCCGGCTGGCGCGGGCGCGGTCATAGGGCAGGTCGGGCGTGTTGGCGCAGTGGTAGGCGAAGGCCAGTTCGTCGTCCTCGCTTTCGCGCATGCGCGACAGTGCCAACAGCAGCCGCCGATGCTGAGAAAGGTTCTCGTGTGCCAGATAGCGTCGCAACGTAGTGTAGAACAATTTGTAGTGGCGGAACTCGTCACCGGCGATGCGCCGGCATATATCCTTCAGGACGGGTTCCTCTACGGCGTCCCGCAGGGCTGAATAGAAGCTGGAGGTGCCCGTCTCCACGATGCAGCGGGCCACCATCTCGCCACTGCGCGAGCCCCGAATGGACTGTTCGACCTCTGTCTCGATGACGTATCCCGTCTTGAACGCCGCGAAGGTGGCCTCGAAGTTGAAGGTGGGATCGGCCACCTCGGCCCAACGACCGAGGGCGTCGCCATGACGGACCTCCTCTTCGGCCCAATCCCGGGCCTGGGCGCAGAAGGTCTCGTCATCACGGAAAACGTTGCAGAGGTACCTGGAGTAATGTCCGCTGTTGCGTTCGGTCAGCGCGGCGGCCTTGATGATCCTGAGCAGGTCGGGGTCCACGCGCGCGGCGTCGAAGGCGTCCCAGGGGACATCGTCGAGGGTCCAGTGCGACATAAACCTTCCCTTCCGGTCCTTGAGGGCGGTGTGGCTGGCGGGCGTGGCCGGGAGCGGCGCGCGAACGGCGCGACCATGATGTCGTTGCCCGCACATATAGGGGCATGACCCGGTTCAGGCCAAGGGGTCGTGTGGCGCGGCAGCCGCGTCGGGGCCGTTATGTGGCGCGGCAGGCCAGGGCGCGGACCTCGGCCGGCTCCAGGCCGTCCGCCCGCAGCGTCGCCAGGGCGCGGGCGTCGTCGCGTTTGGCCAGGCGTCGGCCCGTCGAGTCGGTCAACAAGGCGTGATGATGCCACACGGGCACCGGCAGGCCCAGCAGCGCCTGAAGCAGGCGATGGAGGTGGGTGGCCTCGAACAGGTCTTCGCCGCGCGTGACCTCGGTGACGCCCTGTGCGGCATCGTCCAGCGTGACGGCCAGGTGATAGCTGGTGGGGGTGTCCTTCCGGGCCAGCACGACGTCGCCGAATCGCTCCGGCCGTCCACGCTGGGGGCCGGCGCGACGGTCGTGCCAGTCCAGGGGGCCGTCTGCCCGGGCCAGGGCGGCGGCCATGTCCAGGCGCAGCGCGTGGGGGTCTCCGGCGGCCAGCCTGTCGGCGCGCGCGCCAGCGTCCAGGCGCCGGCAGGTGCCGGGATAGAGCGGCCCGTCCGGCCCCTGCGGCGCCGAGGGACTGGCGGCGATCTCGGCCTGGATGTCCTTGCGGGTGCAGAAGCAGGGATACAACAGGCCCTCGGCCTGCAGGCGGGCGAGCGCGACACGGTGCGACTCCAG
>CAYFTQ010000420.1:0-2596 GCA_964346035.1 uncultured Roseospira sp.
CCACCGCATGCGGTGGCAGCGGCGCCGGGTCCAGGTCCAGCGGCGGCTGGCCGATCATGCCGAGGGTGGTCGTGTTGACCAGCAGGGCGGCGTCCGTCAGATGCCGCCCCACATCCGACAGCGCCCCGGCCGAAATCGACCCGCCGAGATCGGCCGCCAGGGCCTCGGCCCGCCCAGGCGAGCGGTTCAAGACCCGCACCTCCGGCACCCCGGCCGCCGCCAGCGCCTCCACCACCGCGCGCGCCGAGCCACCGGCGCCCAGAACCACCGCCGGCCCGGCAGCGGGCCGCCAGTCCGGCGCCTGGACGCGCAGGTTATCCAGAAAGCCCTGACCGTCGGTGATATCGCCATGCAGCGATCCGTCCGGCTGGACCACCAGGGTATTGACCGCGCCCACCCGGCGGGCGCGGTCCGTCAGGGTATCGCAGGCGGCCAGGGCGGTCTCCTTGTGCGGCACGGTGACGTTGGCCCCGACCAGACCGAGCGCCGGCAGCCCGGCGAAGGCCGCCGCTACCCGGTCCGGCGCGACCGCCAAGGGGATATAGGCGCCATCGATGCCATGGCGGCGCAGCCACGTTCCATGCAGCCGCGGCGAGCGCGAGTGTGCCACCGGCCAGCCGATCACGCCGGCCACCCGGGCCGCGCCCGAGATGAGTCCGTTTTCCACCCTGGCACCGCTCATGACAGCAGCACCTTTCGCGTCCGCAGTTCTTCCAGCAACGGCAACAACGGCAGGCCAAGGATGGTGAAATGACCGCCCTCCACGGTCGAGAACAACTGCACGCCCATCCCTTCCAGATGATAGCCGCCGACGCTGGTCGTGACCGCGTCGCCCAGGGCATCCAGATAGCTGTCCAGAAACCCGGTGTCGAAGTCGCGCATGGTCAGGGTGGCCACGTCCACCGCTGTCCAGACCGTGACGCCATTCTCCACCAGCACGGCAGCCGAGACCAGACGATGACGAGCGCCACGCAGCATCAGGAGCTGCTCGCGTGCCTCCGCCCGCGACTGCGGCTTGGCCGGCCAGGTGCCTGCGGCCGTCTCCAGGATCTGGTCGGCACCGATAACCAACCCGGAATCGACCTGCCGGCCGACGTCGGCGGCCTTGTGCTCGGCCAGGATGGTTGCCGTCCGTTCGGCAACAACCGCCTTTTCCCATAGCGAAACCCGCAAGCCGGCCTCGTCGATCCGCGACGCCCGCGCCTCCGCGACCGGCACGCCTGCCGCTGCAAGCAGGGCGCGCCGGGTCGGGCTGCCCGAGGCCAGCACAAGACGCGGACCGCCCGCCACCGCCAGGGGCGACACCGGCGCCGGCGCGAGACTTACCACATCGACCCCCGGGCCTGCTCGATGCGCTGGATCATGGCGGCAGCGACTTCCTCGATGGACTTGCGGGTCACGTCGATGACGGTCCAACCCTGGCGCGCGAACAGCCGTCGCGCGTTGGCGACCTCCACCCGGACCCGGTCCTCGTTGGCATAATCGCTGTCGAGTTGCTCGTGCATCACCCGCAGGCGATGCCGGCGCAGGTCCGACAGGCTGCGCGCCTCGCGCGTCAGACCGATGACCAGCGGCCGCGTGCCGGTCAGCGACAGCACTTCCTCCGGCACCGGAATCCCGGGCACCAGTGGAATGTTGACGGCCTTGTAGCCCTTGTTGGCCAGGTACATGCAGGTTGGCGTCTTGGAGGTGCGCGAAACCCCCAGAACCACGATATCGGCGTCGTTCAGTCCCTCCAGCAACTGCCCGTCGTCATGGGCCAGCGTATAGTGGATGGCGTCGATGCGACGGAAATAGGCGTCGTCCAGGCTATGCTGGCGCCCGGGATCGGAGCGGAACTCGGCCTGGAACTCCTGCTTGAGCACATCCATCACCGGGTCAAGAACCGAAACGCACGGCACGTTGATCTCGCGGCAGGCGTCCTCCAGCACCGCGCGCACCTCGGCGTCAACCAGGGTGAACAGGACGATGCCCGGATGGGCCTGGATGCCCTCGATCAGGCGCCGGATCTGACCCGGCGTCCGCACCAGCCACCACAGATGCTGGTGAACATCTGGCAGGGCCTCGAACTGCACCAGGCAGGCGCGGACAGCGCTGCTGACCGTCTCGCCGGTGGCATCCGATACCAGATGGATGTGATGATCGACCACGACGCAACCCATCCCGGTTGGCGGTGCAAATGAACGGGAAAACCCTGGGGACGAATCAGCAGGGATCGGGGGCAATTGTCCAGATCCGTCCCGCCCGCCGGTTTTACCCCGATTGCGGGGGTATGGTCATCCCCCGACTGGTGTTTCTCGTTTAGGCGGTTTCATAGCTGGTACAGCGTTCATGAGTCGCAAACCCCGGCACGCCTTGTCCCCGCATTCCCCAACCCGTTCCGCCACCGACCCCGGCCAAGGGCGGCCGGGCGCCGACTCCATCGCCGGCGTGCCCCCTGTCCCGCCTTTGTCCCCAGGCTGGCGACACCGGTGCGCCAGCACGGAGCGCTCTGGGGACAGGCTGTGGAGAACGCGGAATCCCCGGGACTCACAGCCCCCCACAACACCTCCATCCCTTTTCTTTATAGTCCTGACTGTTTAGAAGGATGGGGCGC
>CAYFTQ010000421.1:0-2585 GCA_964346035.1 uncultured Roseospira sp.
TAACGGAAGCGCCGGGGGCGCGCAACAAAGTGTTACGGCGTCGTTACGACCCCGTCCCGGGCTGCCCTGCGCTCGCGTTTTAAGGGTGCGGAAATAGCTCCACAACGAATTTTAAATGGTGGGCCATTATTCCGCGTCAGGGGAACCCGGTGATGATCCTGCGACGATATCTGCGGACCGGCCCGACCCTGGCGCCGGTCCTGACTGCGCCGCCACAGAGCCGCGCCGCGCGCCGATCAGGAACTCCCGATTGCCCTCCGGCCCCGTGATCGGACTGTCGGTCAGGCCCAGCACGGACCAGCCCGCCGATCCCTCCAGCCAGGCGCGGATGGTCTCGCACACCTCGGCGTGAAGCGCGGCATCGCGCACCACCCCACCCTTGCCGACGCGCTCCGGTCCGACCTCGAACTGCGGTTTGATCAGCGCCACCAGGGCGGCCCCCGGGCGAGCCAGGGCCAGCGCCGCCGGCAGCACCGTGCGCAGGCCGATGAAGCTGGCGTCGCAGACGACGAGGTCCACCGGCTCCGGCACCTGCCCGGCCGTCAGATGGCGGGCGTTGGTGCGTTCCAGCACCACCACGCGCCCGTCCGTTCGCAGGCGATGGGCGAGTTGGCCATAGCCGACGTCCACCGCATGGACCCGCGCCGCGCCGCGACTGAGCAGCACATCCGTAAAACCCCCGGTAGAGGCCCCCACGTCCAGACAGACCGCGCCGGCCGGATCGATCCCGAAGGCATCCAGACCAGCCACCAGCTTGAGGCCGCCGCGCGACACCCACGGATGGTCCTGGCCCTTGACGGTCAGGGGCAGGTCGGGGCTGATGCGCTGGCCCGGCTTGTCCAGGCGGCGCGTGTCACAAAACACCTTGCCGGCCATGACCAGCGCCTGGGCGCGGGCGCGACTGTCCACCAGGCCGCGATCGACCAGAAGCTGATCCAGCCGGGGCCGCTCAGCCATCGTCGCCCGCCGGTCCGGTCCTCAGCCAGATCGGATCCTTCAGCCTGGCCAGAAAGGCGGCATGGCGCGCGCGCTCCTCGTCGCTTTCGGCATGCGGGCGAGGCGCGCGAAAAGGCCGCGGTCGCGATAGAAACGCGCCGGCCTCGCCGCCATCAGCAGAGGCGCCGCCGCCATCGGCTTCGCTTCCGACCAGAACCAATCCCGGCTCGCGCCCGCCAATGAGCTGAAGATAGACCTCGGCCAACAGTTCGCTGTCCAGAAGGGCGCCATGCAGCGTGCGATGGGCGTTGTCGATACCGAAGCGCCGACACAGCGCGTCCAGGCTGGCCGGCGCCCCCGGATAGCGCCGCCGCGCCAGCCGCACGGTATCCAGCGCCCGCTCCGCCGGCAGGGGATCGCGACCGATACGGGTCAACTCGGCATTCAGGAACCCCATATCGAAGTCGGCGTTGTGGATGATGAGGCGCGAATCGCCAAGGAACGCCAGCAGGTCAGCGGCGATCTCGTGGAACAGCGGTTTGTCGGACAGGAACTCGATGGACAGGCCATGCACCCGATAGGCGCCCTCCGGCATGTCGCGTTCCGGGTTCAGGTAGACGTGGTAGGTCTCGCCCGTGGGCATGTGGTTGATCAGTTCCAGGGCACCGATCTCCACGACACGGTCGCCGTCGGCCGGGCTCATTCCGGTGGTCTCGGTGTCCAGCACGATCTCGCGCGTCATCGGCGCCCCTCCCCAACCCGGTCGCGCCGCTGGTCGCGCACCAACCGGCGCACGCGGCGATAGGCCGGCGCCATGCCCAGACCGGTGTTGACCACCACGTCGGCGCGCCGGCGTTTGTCGGGTTCGGCCATCTGGCGCGCCCGGATCTGGTCCAGACGCTCGGCCGTCATGCCGGGGCGGCGCAACACTCGCTGAGCCTGAAGAAAGCGCGGCGCCGTAACCAGAAGCACCGCGTCGCAACGGCCGGCGCCGTCGGTCTCGAACAGCAGCGGCACGTCCAGCACCACCAGCCGCCGCCCGGCCAGAGCCTGAGCACGCAGGAAAGCATGCTCCACGGCCCGCACGCGCGGATGAAGAATTCCCTCCAGCCGGCGCAAGGCGGCGCTGTCGCCGAACACCCGCGCCCCCAGCGCGCTGCGGTCCACCAGCCCGCCCCGGATTACATCGGGAAAGGCAGCGGCGACGTCCGCCACCGCGTCTCCGCCCGGCCCCAGAAGGCTGTGAACGGTGGCATCGGCATCATGCAGCGGCACGTTCAGGCGCCGCATCATGCGCGCCGCCGTGCTCTTGCCCATGCCGATGGAGCCGGTCAGCCCCAGCACCGTCATGCGATGCCCGCCCAGGCGGGGACCCCGCCCCCGTCGCCGCGTGCTCTCGATCATCCAGGATCAACCTCCGCCAGGATCAACCTCCGTAAATCGTCCGTGACCTCGGGCCAGACCCCGAACCAGGCGGCGAAGCCGGGCCGGGCCTGATGAATCAGCATGCCCAGCCCGTCCACCACCCCCAGCCCGCGCGCCCGAGCGCGCGCCAGCACGTCGGTTTCCAGGGGCGCATAGACCAGATCGGCGACCACCGCATGCGGTGGCAGCGGCGCCGGGTCCAGGTCCAGCGGCGGCTGGCCGAT
>CAYFTQ010000422.1:0-2576 GCA_964346035.1 uncultured Roseospira sp.
CAGCACGTCGATCTTGAGCATGCCCAGCGCGTCGAGGTCGTCCTTGTCCCACTGAATGACGGTGCGGTCGGCCATGGCGGCGTTTTCGATCGGCACCGTCTCCGACAGCGGCCCCCTCGTCAGCACGAAACCGCCGACGTGCTGGCTCAGGTGTCGGGGGAAGCCCAGCGCCTCCTCGATCAGGGCCAGGGTACGGGCCAGATGCGGCTCGTCGGGATCAAGCCCGGCCTCGCGCACGTGCTCGGCCGACAGCGGCCGCGCCGACGACCCCCAGACGGTGGCGTTGAGCGCGGCGACGGCGTCCTCCGACAGGCCCATGGCCTTGCCGATGTCGCGCACGGCCGAACGGGTGCGATAGCGGATGACGGTGGCCGCCAGCCCGGCGCGGTCGCGGCCATGGCGGTCATAGATGTACTGGATGACCTCTTCGCGGCGTTCGTGTTCGAAATCGACGTCGATGTCGGGTGGCTCGTCGCGCGCGGCGGAGACGAAGCGTTCGAACAGCAGGTCGATGCGGGTCGGGTCCACGGCGGTGATGCCCAGGCAGTAGCACACCGCCGAGTTGGCAGCCGAGCCGCGCCCCTGGCACAGAATGCCGCGCCCGCGCGCGAAGCGGACGATGTCGTGGACGGTCAGGAAATAGGGCGCATAGCCCAGCTCGGTGATGACCTTGAACTCGTGATCCAGCCGGGTCTGAACATCGGCCGGCACGCCGGTGGGATAGCGCGCCCGGGCGCCCTCGCACGTCAGGCGCGCCAGGGTCTGGTGCGGGGTCTCGCCGGGAGCGCCCGGTTCCTCCGGGTATTCATGGCGCAGATCGTCGAGGGTGAAGCGGCAGGCCTCGGCGATGGCGACCGTGCGGGCGACGGCCTCCGGGTAGTCCCTGAACAGGGTGGCCATCTCGGCCGGGCTTTTCAGGTGGCGTTCGGCGTTGGGCGACAGGCGCCAGCCGGCGGCCTGAACCGACACATGATGGCGCACGCAGGTCAACAGATCATGCAACGGGCGCCGTTCCGGCGCATGCAGGCATACGTCCCCGGCGGCGACCAGGGGCGTTCCAAGGCTCTGCGCCAGATGGGCCAGCGCCCACAGCCGGCGCCGATCCTGGCCGTCGCGCCGGACGGCGGCGGCCAGATGCACCGCCGGCGAGCCCGCGCCCGCCAGCGTATCGCGCAGTCGTGCCAGTCCGCCGGCGAAGGCCGGGCCGGGCTCGGGCGGGCCGTCCTGCGGCGACAGGACAAGCGTGATCTGGCCGGCACCCAGGCCGTCGTCCGGGTCGGCCAGATCGTCCAGCGACAGATGGCATTTGCCCTTGGGCGCGCGCCGGCGGCCGCGCGTCAACAGGCGGCAAAGGCGGCCATAGGCGGCCCGGTCGGTCGGCAGGCACAGAAGGGACGGCGCGTCCGCCAGGTCGATGCGTGCCGCCACGATCAGGCGCAGGCCATGGTCCCTGGCGGCCAGATGGGCGCGCACCACCCCGGCCAGGCTGGCGCGGTCGGTGATGGCCAAGGCCGACAGGCCAAGCGCGGCGGCGGTCACCACCAGTTCCTCGGGATGCGAGGCGCCTTCCTGGAAACTGAAGTTGCTGGCCGCCCACAGCTCGGCATAGGCCGGGGCGGCGGGGACGGTGGACGCGGTGGATTCGGACATGGGCGCGACGGCAAAGCGTGAACGAAAAGGGAACGCTCACCCTATCACGGCACCCGCCGCGACGCGAGTCCAGCCGACCCGGACTCAGGCCTCCTGGCCCTCGGTATCAATGTGGATGATACGGCCGCAATGCTTGCAGTGAACGGCGTCGGTGTCATGCCGGCTCAGGCCGCAACTCGGGCATTCATGGCGGATTTTCGGCGGTCGAAAGACGGTCTGCAACAACCGCAGGAACAGCGCCACGCCCACCACCATGATGACCACCGACAGCACGCGCCCGTCCGTGCCGGTCAGGGTGATGTCGCCGAACCCGGTGGTGGTCAGGGTGGCGACGGTAAAGTAAAGCGCGTCCAGATAGCCGTCGATGGCGGGGTTGTGCCGGTGCTGGAATTCGAACACCAGGGCGGTGACCACGAAGATGAAGCTGAACAGGTTGATGCTGCTGACGATGATGTCCTCGTTGCGGCGGAAGAACGGGGCCTCGCTGCGCAGGTCGCGCAAGACCTGATAGGAATGCAGCAGGCGCACCAACCTCAGGATGCGCAGGAAGGCCAGGTTGCCGGCCAGCAGCGGCGCCAGCAGCAGCGAGAACACGACGACCGCGTCCGCCAGCGTGATCAGACGCGCCAGGTGCCGCCGCTTGTCGGGCGCGATCCACAAGCGGGCCAGCACATCGGCCAGGATCAGCAGGCCCAGCACGACGTCCACGGCCATGACGGCCGCCGTCGGCGCCAAGGGCAGGGTCACCATGATGAACCCGATGGAACACAGATCGAACACGATCAGGCCGAAACGGAACCGGGACCCGCGTCGCGTGGGCTGGGTGTAGACCTCGTACAGCAGGCGTTTCGCCGGCGAGGCCAGCACCTCGCGCGAGGGCGGCGGCGGCGGCGGCGTCTCGCCGCCCTCGGCCGGGCCGGAATCGT
>CAYFTQ010000423.1:0-2575 GCA_964346035.1 uncultured Roseospira sp.
GGCGCGCGCCAGCATGTCGCCGACCACGATGCGACCGTTCTCGCCCGGTACCGACCAGGGCCGGCGCCGGCCGCCCAGCGCCTCGGCCACCGCCAGACCGGACTGAAGACCGTCCTCGTGAAAGCCCGACCCCATATAGGCGCCACAGAACCAGGTGTCGCGATGCCCCTGAAGACGCCATATTTGGTCCTGGGCCGCCAGCGCTGCACTATCGAACAGGGGATGGTCATACAGAAAGGCCCGCACGACCGAGCCCTCCGCCGGCTCGCGCGGGGGGTTGAGGGTCACGAACAGCGGCTTTTCGGTCTTCAGGCCCTGCAACCGGTTCATCCAGTAGGTGACACACACGGACGGTTCGCCGGCGGCGCCGCGGGTGCCGATATAGTTCCAGCTTGACCACGCCCGTCGCGCCCTCGGCATCAGCGAGGCGTCGGTGTGCAGCAGGGCGCGGTTGCGGGTGTAGCGGAAGCCCTCCAGGATCGTGCGTTCGCGGTCGTCGGCATCATCGCCCAGCAGGGCCAGCGCCTCGTCTGCGTGGCAGGCGAACACGACATCGTCAAAGCGGTGGGCCTCGCCGCGCAGGTCCTCGATGACCACCCCGTCGGCGTCACGGCGCACGGACATGATCTTGGTGTTCAGGCGGATGCGGTCGGAATAGGGCGCGGTCAGGCGGCGCACGTATTCCCGGCTGCCACCGGTGACGGTGCGCCAGATGGGGCGGTCCTTGGTTTTCAGGGTCAGCAGGGCGTGGTTGTCGAAGAACCGGATGAAGGCGGCGGCCGGATAGTCGCGCATATCCTCGACCCGTGTGGACCAGATGGCCGCACCCATGGGCAGAAGGTGGTCCTCGACAAAGGCCGGGCCGTAGCCCTGGGCATCCAGATAGGCGCCAAGGGTCAGGGTGCGGGCGCGCGGGTCGGCCAGGAAGGCCGGCGCCTCGCGATAGAAACGCATCAGGTCGCGCAGCATGGACCAGAAGCGCGGGCGCAGTCCATTGATCGGCTGCGCCAGAAGGCCGCCCAAACCGTTGCCGGAGTATTCCAGCCGGCCGTCGTCCAGCGAGGCTCCAAAGCTCATGTCGCTGGCGTGGGTGGGCACGCCCAGTCGCTCGAACAGGGCCACCAGGTTGGGATAGTTGCGTTCGTTGTAGACGATGAAGCCGGTATCGACCGGCACCGGTCTGCCGTCCGGCCCGGGCGCCTCCACCGTGTTCGAATGACCGCCCACATAGTCGCCGCGTTCGAACACCGTGATGTCATGGCGCTCGTTCAGCAGCCAGGCGGCGCTCATGCCCGCGATGCCGGTGCCGATGACGGCAACGCGGCGGCGCTGACCGTTCGGCGCGCGGCGGCCAGCGCGGGCGGACGAGGACGAACGTTCGGTCATGGTGGATGGGTCCCCCTGTCTGATCTGACCGCACGGGCCATGCGGCGGGCATGGCACGCGGGCCGTGGTCGGGTTCGTTACGCCGCGCCCGCGCCGGCGGATCACACCAGCGACAGCAGCGCGGGAATGGTCAGGGCCGAGGCCAGGGTCTGCGCCGTGATGATGCCGGCGATCAGGGGCGCGTCGCCGCCCATGCGCCGGGCCAGGACATAGGACGAGGCCGAACAGGGCAGACCGGCATACAATACCGCGACCGTCGTGGTCGGGCCGTCCAGTCCGGTCGCGACGCACCCCAGCCCCACCAGTGCCGGCAGCAGCGCCAGCTTGATCCCCGAGGCCGCGGCCACCGGCGCCCGCGCCCGGCCCAGATGCCGGAACGAGAGACCGGCGCCGACCGCCAACAGCGCCACAGGCAGGGCGGCGCGACCCAGAATCTCCAGGGTCGGCCCGATCACCGGCGGCAGGCCGAGTCCGCTGGCGTTCAGCCCGATGCCCAGCGCGCAGGCCAGGATCAGCGGATTGGTGGCGATACCGCGCGCGATGGCGCCGGGCCGGGCCGCCTGACCGCTGCCGCAGGTGCTCAGGCACAGAACGGAGAGCACATTGACCAGCGGCACCACGACGGCGACACAGATGGCCGTCAGGGTCACCCCGGCGTCGCCGAACAGCGCGGCGGCGAAGGCCAGCCCGACATAAGTGTTGGGGCGGATCATGCCCTGAAAGACGCTGCCGAAGGCCGGGCCGTCCAGCCCCAGACGAGCCGACAGCGGCTTGCGCAGCGCGACCGCGCCTGCCGCGACCAGCACGACGGCGTCCGCCTGCACCGCCATCAAGGGCGCCCAGGCGACCCGGCCCATGTCCGCGCTGGCCAGGTTGGCGACCAACAGGGCGGGGAAGGTGACGGTATAGGTCATGTTTTCCGCCGGCGCCCAGAAGGCGTCCGGCAGCCAGCGCGCGCGCCGCAGCACGAACCCGACCAGGATGACCAGGAACACCGGCAGAACGGCCGTCAGGGTCTCGATCACGTCACCTCGCCTTGGTCAGCGGATCGCACGGGCGGGCTCCGGCTCGTGCACCGATGGAGACAAGGGATACACAGGGCGGCCGAGATTTGCGAGTCTGAGCCCAATACATCAGCACTTCTCATTTTGGCCAGGCGGCCTCCGGTGGGAGCCGCTTGGAGCCCCAG
>CAYFTQ010000424.1:0-2553 GCA_964346035.1 uncultured Roseospira sp.
CAAGGCTGTCGTTGACCGCCTTGAAGTGATCAATGTCCAGCGCCAGCACCGCGAGCGGACGGTTGTGCCGGCGACACCGTTCCCATTCAATGCGCGCCCGCTGCATGAACCCGCGCCGATTGAGTACGCCGGTCAGCGCGTCAGTGACCGCCAGCGCGCGCAGCTCCGCGTCATTGGCCTCGATGCGGGCCGCCATGGTGTTGAACGCTTGGCCAAGTTCGGCCAGTTCATCGCGCCCCCGTGGTCGCACCCGCACCGAAAGGTCACCGTCGGCGACCGCCCGCGCGGCCAGACGGAGGCCCGTCAGGGGCCGCACCAGCGACAGGACCAGCAGAACCGTCATCAGCGTGGCCAGAACAAGCACGAACACGAAAACCAACAGCAAGGTCCGCTGTAGCGCGATCGTATCCGCCAGCACGATGGCGCGGTCGGCGCTGATGAACAGCGACCAGCCCAGTTCACCGATCACCGGAGCGTTGGGATTGCGGGCATGGGCCACCAGTCGGCCCCGCCCACCCTCGTTCTGCACGAAGAACCCGCCCGCATCGCGGGCCAGACGAAACAGCGGCCGGTCAGCGATACTCTCCAGGAAGCGGAAGGGCCGGCACGAGAAGATGAGCCGCCCGTCCCGGGTTGTCAGCAGGATGTCGAAGGGCTGGCTGAGTTGGGTCGCGGTCGCCGCTTCGCGCGCGATCCAGGCTGCGGACAACGTGGCGTGCGCGATCCCCAGCATGCGGCCATCCAGGGCATCCAGCCGCATCGCCACCCGCAAGCCGGCCGCTGCGCCCGGATCATCCGGGTCGCTCCTGACGCCCATCACGGCGCGCCCGGTCCGCCGGGCCGTCAGCCACCAGTCCGGAGGCGACCCGGAGACGCCACCCTGATCGGCGGCGTCGGCCGCTGCGCCAGAAAAGCGGGTGGAGGCGACCAGACGGCCATGGCGGTCGGTCACCTGGACGGCATCGAACACGGTGCGGCCGAACAGCCGCCGCTCGGACATGACGAAGGCACTGCGCAGGGCTTCGGAAGCCCTGCGCAGTGCCTTCGTCATGTCCGGGCGGCTTCGGAAGCCCTGCGCAGTGCCGCCGCTCGGACATGACGAAGGCACTGCGCAGGGCTTCCGAAGCCGCCCGGTTCAGGACCGCCGGACGCGCCCCGCCGGTGTCTTTGGGCGGGTGTTCGGCGGCCGCCACCAGGGCGGCCCGGACAGGATCGATCTGGCCGGCCCGGGCCAACTGGTCCATGCGCGCCGCGACGATGGACCCCATGCGCGCCAGGATGACACTGGCCGTCTCCACCACCCGCTCACCGTGTACGCGCTCCAGCGCATGAAGGCTGGCCTGGGTGGTATACGCTCCGGCCAGCGCAAACAGCAGCAGGGCCAGGCCGGCCAGAAGACCGAGGCGCAGGCGAATGCTCAACCTGTTGAGAGGGTTCATCATCACGGTCACGGACACACTCTATCGATAGATCAATTCGCCCTTGCTGATCCGCGCCGGGAACAGGGGAAAGTCGATATCCCGGCCTCCGGCCGGCAGGGAGACGTTTCCGAACAACCCCGAATAGACAAAGCCCTTTTCAAGCTCGACCCGAAGCGCCTTCGCCGACGCCCCATCCCGCTCCAGCAGACCCGCGATCATCATCACGAAGTCATAGCCGTTGGCGGCATACTGGTTGAACGGACGTTCATGGCGGGCCTCGAACCGGGTCCGGACCTCGTCGGCAAAGGCATAGTTTCGGTTGAAGATGGCCGGCGCCACGGCAATGACCCCCTCAGCCACCGGATCGCCCACGATTTGGGGCAGGGTCGCGGTGGAGGTGGACACCACCGGCCCGGCGAAACCGGCGCCGTCCAGGGCGTGCAGGACCGACAGGATATGACTGGCGAACCCGACCACCACAACGGCATCCGAGGCGGGCACATCGGCCAGCAGGGCGGAAAAATCGGCGCCGGCCAGGGGGAAGGAGGCGCCATAGACCCGGGTTCCCTGGCCCTCGAATACAGCGTCAACCTGCTTGTAGACCGAGATTCCGTAGGAATCTTCCTGATACAAGACGGTCAGGTTGGCCATGTCGATCGGCAGCGCATCCGCGAGAACCGGCAATTCCTGGGCCGATGTGGGCCAGTAGCGGTAGACGGTGCGGGCGTCTTGGGTCAGGTCCGGCACCGAGGCCACAAGGCCGAAGAGAAGGCGGTCCTCTTCCTCAGCCCGTGCCTTCAGGGCCATGGAAACCGAACTCGTCCCGGCTACCACCAGCAGGGGCGCCGGATCGGCGGCCAAGGTATCGGCATAGGCCGCGAGCGCCGCGTTGACGCCGCCGCCGCCGTCCTCCACCACCAGGGTGACGGGCTGTCCGGAGACCCCGCCGCGCGCGTTCAGGTCACTGACCGCGAGCGCGAGACCGTCGCGGATGTCCGCGCCGATGGAACCGGCGGGGCCGGTCATCAGCAGAAACGCCCCCATTACCGGACCCCACGCCTCATCGCACCCCCCCAGGGGGCTCAGCATCAGGCCCGCCAGTGACAACGCCCGCAGACGACCCCCCCGAGAA
>CAYFTQ010000425.1:0-2535 GCA_964346035.1 uncultured Roseospira sp.
GCCCAGAAGTGCTCTATCTCCAGTTGGGCTGCCTTCTGGTCGATCTCTCCGGCGCGGAAGCGGGTGATCGCGGCCTGCTGCGCCTCCATGAAGCGTTCGGTGGCCTTGTTGCGCAGGGCGCGCACCGGAATCACCGGGAAGCGCGGATCAAGCTGCACCGACGGCATGGCGTCACGGGCGTTGGCCTTGACGAAAGCGGCCTTGAAGGCCGGGTGGGCAATGCTCTCGTGGGCGCAGACGAACCGGGTGCCAAGCTGGACCCCGGCCGCTCCCATCTCCAGGTAGGAGACGATGGCCTCGCCCCGACCGACGCCGCCAGCCACGAACACCGGCACCTGATCGCCAACGGCGGGAAGGATCTCCTGCGCCAGAACGCTGGTGGCCACGGGCCCGATATGGCCGCCGGCCTCGGCGCCCTCGATGATCAGGCCATCCACGCCCAGGCGGATCAGCTTGCGGGCCAGGGCGGTCGCCGGCGCGAAGCACAGGACACGCGCGCCGCCGTCCTTCAGGCGAGTGATCATGCGCCCCGAGGGCAGGCCGCCAGCCAGCACCACGTGACCCACCCGCAGCCGCTGGCAAACCTCGGCCAGCGCGTCCAGCTCCGGATGAAGCGTGATCAGATTGACGCCGAAGGGCCGGTCGGTCCGCGCCTGTGTGGCCTCGATCTCGGCCGCCAGAAGGTCCGGCCCCATCGACCCGCAGGCCAGCACACCGAAGCCGCCGGCATTGGAGATGGCCGCCACAAGGTTGCGCTCCGACACCCACGACATGGCCCCGCCCATGATGGCGGTGGACGACCCCAGCAATGCCCGGCCGGCGCCCCACAAGCGGTCCAGATGAAGGCGCGCGGAGACGGCCGGCGTTGCGACACCCTCCTCGGAGGCGGACGCTTTGGTTGTGGCGATGGTGGCGGTCGAGGTGGCTTTTGCGCTCATGGGGCTTTGGTCCGGACGTGATCTGGGCATGGTAAACAGGATGAGGAAAGTTGTGTGTCTCCGGGCCAGGCGTTACCGGCGCGGCGCGGCGCGTCAGGCGGCATCAAGCCCATAGGCCGTGTGCAGGGCACGCACCGCAAGCTCGGTATACTCCTCGGCGATCAGGACGCTGATCTTGATTTCGGACGTGGTGATGACCTGAATGTTGATGCCCCGCTCGGCCAGGGCGCGGAACATGGTCTGGGCCACACCCGCATGCGAGCGCATGCCAACCCCGATGACCGAAACCTTGACCACGCCGTCGTGGGCCGTCAGGGCCTGATAGCCCAGTTCGTCGCGGCGCGCCTCCAGCAGGGATACGGCCTTGTCCTTGTCGCCGGTGGGCACCGTAAAGGTCAGATCGGTGGCCTGGCCGTCGTCGGAGACGTTCTGGACGATCATGTCCACGTTGATGTTGCCCTCGGCCAGGGGGCCGAAAATGCGTGCGGCCACGCCCGGCAGGTCCGAGACCTTGGTCAGGGTGACCTTGGCCTCGTCCCGGCTGTAGGTAATGCCGCTGACCAGTTCCTTTTCCACGATCTCGTCCTCGCCGCACACCAGGGTTCCGGGAACGGTCCAGTACTCCGGCCAGCTATGCCGAACCTGGACTCGGACGTTGTATTTCATGGCCATCTCAACCGAGCGCGCCTGAAGCACCTTGGCGCCCTGCGAGGCCATTTCCAGCATTTCCTCGTAGGTGACCCGCGTCAACTTGCGGGCCTTGGGCACGATGCGCGGATCGGTCGTGTAGACCCCGTCAACATCCGTGTAAATATCGCAAATGTCGGCCTCCAGCGCCGCCGCCAGCGCCACCGCCGAGGTGTCCGAACCGCCCCGCCCCAGCGTTGTGATTCGCCCGTCCTCGTCACCCAGGCCCTGAAAGCCCGCGACCACCGCCACCTGCCCCAGACCCATGCGGCGGACCATCTCGTCGGTTCTGATGCTCTTGATGCGCGCCCGCCCATGAGCCGTGTCGGTTTCGACCGGAATCTGCCAACCGGTCCATGACCGGGCATCAACCTCCAGGTCCTGCAACGCCATGGCCAGCAGACCGACGGTGACCTGTTCGCCTGTCGAAACAACGACATCGTATTCCCGCGCGTCGTGTACGGCGGAGACATCGCGACACAGCCCGACCAGCCGGTTGGTGTCGCCCGACATGGCAGAGACGACGACGGCGACTTCATTGCCGGCCTCGACCTCCTCGGCGATGCGCTGGGCGACCGTGCGAATGCGCGCGATGTCACCCACCGAGGTGCCGCCGAACTTCATCACGATGCGCGCCATAATCGCCTGATCCCCTGATGCCGTGGTGTCCCGGGCGAGCGTCGCCCCGATCCGCCGGGACGCCCGGTCCGCCGCGAACCGGGCAATCCGGTTGCCGTAACCGTCGTATCCTAGTAAACGGGCGCCTGTCGGGTCGCGTGGGCGGCCTCTTCATACCCGCTCGCTTGGCATGAAGCAAGTCGGGGACTCCGTGCCCGCGCTCCTCGCCGCCCGCTTTGCAAAGGACTCCCGCCAGTTCCGCCATAGACGCCGAGTTGTCGAAGTTCGCCGC
>CAYFTQ010000426.1:0-2534 GCA_964346035.1 uncultured Roseospira sp.
AGCAACCTGATGCACGATTTCACCCGAGACAAAGCACAAGAACAAGAGGATGAGCATGACGGCTTCCACTCCCATCCTGGCCGGAAAGCGCGGACTCGTCATGGGCGTCGCCAACGATCGGTCGATCGCCTGGGGCATCGCCCGCGCCTGCGCCGCGCATGGGGCCGAGATGGCGTTCACCTACCAGGGCGCGCCGCTGCTTCGACGCGTCAAGCCGCTGGCCGACCAGATCGGCGTGGATACCCTGATCGACTGCGACGTCGGCGACGCCGCCAGCCTGGACGCCGCGTTCGAAACACTGTCGGCGGACTGGGGCCGGCTGGACTTCGTGGTCCACGCCATCGCCTATTCCGACAGGGAACAGCTCAAGGGGCGCTACCTTGATACGACGGAGGAGAACTTCCTTCAGACCATGAAGATCTCGTGCTTCTCCTTTACCGATGTTGCGCGCCGCGCCCGTCCGTTGATGCGCGAGGGCGCCAGTCTGCTGACCATGAGTTACTACGGCGCCGAGCAGGTCATGCCGCACTACAATGTCATGGGCGTGGCCAAGGCCGCGCTTGAAGCCAGCGTGCGCTATCTGGCCGCCGACCTGGGGCCGGAGGGCATCCGCGTCAACGCCATCTCCGCCGGCCCGATTCGCACCCTCGCGGCCTCGGGCATCGGTGATTTCCGCTTCATCCTGAAGTGGAACGAGTACAACGCGCCGCTGCGCCGCAACGTGACCACGACCGAGGTCGGCAACGCCGCCGTCTATCTGATGAGCGATCTGGGCTCGGGCGTGACCGGCGAGGTCCACCACGTCGATAGCGGCTATCACACCGTCGGCATGATGGCGCCCGAATCCGCCCCTCAGATCATCGATCTGCTGGGCCAGTTCCGCACCGACGGTGCGGACGTCTAGGGCCATGTCGCACAACGGGTTCGGCCACCTGTTCAGGGTCACCACCTTCGGCGAGAGCCACGGCCCCGCCATCGGCTGCGTGGTGGACGGGGTGCCGCCCGGCCTGCCGCTGGCCGAGGCCGACCTTCAGCACGATCTGGACCGGCGCCGGCCCGGTCAGTCCCGACACACCACCCAGCGGCGCGAGCCGGACGTGGCGCGCATCCTCTCCGGCGTGTTCGAGGGCCGGACCACCGGCAGCCCCATCGCCGTGCTGATCGAGAACACCGACCAGCGCAGCAGGGACTATGCCGACATCGCGCAGGCGTTCCGTCCCGGCCACGCCGACTATACCTATCAGGTCAAGTACGGCATCCGCGACCATCGTGGCGGCGGCCGTGCGTCGGCGCGAGAGACCGCGACCCGAGTCGCCGCCGGTGCCATCGCCCGGCGCGTGCTTGGGGACGGGGTGATGGTGCGCGGCGCCCTGGTGCGGATGGGGGATGACAGCCTTCAGGTCCCGCGCGAGCGCTGGGACTGGCACGAGGTCGCCCGCAACCCCTTCTTCTGTCCCGACGCGGCCACGGCCGAGCGCTGGGCCGATCGCCTGGATGCCGTGCGCAAGGCGGGCTCGTCCGTTGGCGCCGTCGTCCAGGTCGAGGCCGAGGGCGTCTCCCCCGGCTGGGGCGCGCCCCTGTACGGCAAGCTTGACCAGGACATCGCCAGTGCGCTGATGGGCATCAACGCCGTCAAGGGCGTGGAGATCGGCGCGGGCTTCGCCGCCGCCGCCCTGTCCGGCGAGGACAACGCCGACGAGATGGAGCCCGGCGGACCCGATGGACGGCCCCGCTTTCTGAGCAATCACGCCGGCGGCATTCTGGGCGGCATCGCCACGGGTCAGCCGATCGTTGCGCGCTTTGCCGTCAAACCGACCAGTTCCATCCTGACGCCCCGGCGCACCGTGACCCGGGACGGCGCCGCCACCGAAATCAGCACCAGGGGGCGCCACGACCCCTGTGTGGGGATCCGCGCCGTGCCGGTCGGCGAGGCCATGCTGGCCTGCGTCCTGGCCGACCATATGTTGCGTCACCGCGCCCAGTGCGGAGGCGCGCTGTCGTGAGTGGAGGTCATACAAGCGATGCGCCCGCCCTGGTCGCGGACATCGGCGGCACCAATGCCCGCTTCGCGCTGGTGGAGACGGCAAGCGGTGGCGTGCTGGCGTCCGAGCGGGTCCACACCGCCGACTTTCCCGGTCCCGTGGCCGCCGCCCGCGCCGTGCTGGACCGGATCGGCGCCGGCTGGCCGGCGCCCCGGCGCGCGGCCTGGGCCGTGGCCTGTCCCGTGACCGGAGATCGGGTCGCGCTGACCAACCACACCTGGTCGTTTTCGATCGCCGAGGCACGGGCCGCGCTGGATCTGGACGTGCTGCGCGTCATCAACGACTTCGCCGCCAACGCGCTGGCCATCCCCGCCCTGACCGGGGCCGACCGGGTCCGCATCGGCCCCGATGTGCCGGGCGACGCGGCGGCGCCGATCGCCGCGCTGGGGCCGGGCACCTGGCTGGGGGTGGCGCTGCTGCTGCCCGATGGCGCCGGCGGCTGGCGGGTACAGGCCACCGAAGGCGCCATCGGGCAGCAGCAGCGCCACCCCC
>CAYFTQ010000427.1:0-2531 GCA_964346035.1 uncultured Roseospira sp.
GAAACCGCAGTTTCCGGGGCAAGTTGAACAGGGAGGCTTCACGTCTGGGAGACGTGCGACGGTAGAACAAACCGGGACAAATGACGTGAAGCCCGGTCGCTGTAAGCCGCAGTTGGCCTTGCGTTAGGTATCAATGGGTGTCAAGCTGGGTAACAGGATAGCAACCCGTATCTGTTACCCCAGTGTTACCCCAGAGGCTTCACGTCCATGCCACGTAAGACCCTGACGCACCGGCTGGTCGAGGGTGCGACCCCGCCAGCAACCGGCCGCACCGAGATATTCGACGCCGCGCTGTCCGGCTTCTGTCTGCGCATCACGTCCGGCGGCAAGAAGTCGTTCGCGATCATGTACCGGCACAACGGGAAGCTGCGCCGGCTCACTGTCGGGCGCTTCCCGGCAATGTCGCTGGCGAAGGCCAGAGAGGAAGCAAAGGCGGCGCTGCAAGCCGTCGAGGAAGGCCGCGACCCGGCCGGCGAGCGGCAAGAGGCCAAGGCCGCACCCGAGCCCCGGCGGGATACCGTGGAGGCCGTCGCGGCGGACTATGTGACCCGTCATTGCAAGCGCAACCTGCGGTCCTGGACGGAGACCCACCGCCTGCTGCGCAAGTACCTGATCCCCGAGCTGGGCAGCCGCGACGTGCGGGAGCTGACCCGGCGCGACGTGCGCGACCTGATCGACGGCGTTGTCGACGCCGGCAAGCCGGTCCAGGCGAACCGAGTCCTCGCCGCGGTCCATGCGATGCTGACTTGGGCGGTTGACCGGGAGATCCTTGATACGAACCCGGCGGCGGGTGTGAAGAAGCCGACCAAGGAAAAGGCCCGCGAGCGCGTACTGACCGACGACGAGCTTGTGAAGGTCTGGCAGGCGGCGGACGCGCTAGGCTACCCGGCGGGGCCATACATCAAGACGTTGATCCTGACCGGCGCGCGCCGCGACGAAGCGCGGGAAATGGGCTGGCATGAGGTCGATTTGGACAAGGCGTTGTGGACGATCCCCGGCGAGCGGGCGAAGAACGGCGAACCCCACGTCGTGCCGCTATCCGAGGCCGTGCTGGACCTGCTACGCGACCTGCCCCGCTTCACCGGCGGCGACTACGTGTTCACGGCCGGCGACGGCGCCAAGCCGTATGCCAACGTCATCAAGCCCAAGAGACGGATCGAGCGCGATAGCGGCGTCACCGGCTGGACGCTGCACGACCTGCGCCGAACGGCTGCCAGCGGCATGGGCGACCTTGGCATTGCCGGCGAGACGATCGCCCGCGTGCTTAACCACGCCGAAGGCCAGATCGCCGGCATAACGGCACGCTACAACCGGGCGGACCAGACCGAGGCCAAGCGCCGCGCACTGGAGGCTTGGGCGCAGCACGTGACCGAGCTGGTCGAGGGCAAGCCGGCGGACAACGTGGTCAGCATCAATGGCTAAGGCCGCTCGCATTGTGAATGTCGTGGAAAACGTGGATAACCCCAAAAATCTGCTACCTCGCTTGTTCCGTTCTTTCAGACCGTAAGGTGAGGTCATCCCACATCAATAGAGGCCATAGCGCCTCAATTGGCAGAAAGTGGGGTGACCATGAGATATCTGCGATTTGCCGATCTGGTCGAGCGCCGGATTGTCAATAACAGGCAGACGCTGACCAACTGGATCAAGCATCACGGCTTTCCGCCGGGCATCAAGATTGCGCCGAATACTCGGGTGTGGCCCGAGGATGAAGTGGAGGCGTGGATTGCCGAGCGGCGGGAGTCGGCGGCATGAGCGGCGCGCTGCTGTCCCTTCAACCGCCGCGCCTGCCGGAGCCCCTTCAAGGCCGCAACGCCGTGGTGATCCGCCGCGAAACCGACGGCGAGCTGTATGCCTGGCGGTTCGTCTGGGGCACGCACAACGGCGACGATCCGCTGTACGTGGGCGCGACACGCGCGGACGTCCAGCGTCACTTGCAGGCCGAACCGCCCGGCGTGCCGGTCGCGATAGACGGGTAGGCGCGCGATGGCCGACGACGCCAAGCAGTTCTACGCGCGCAAGCTGGCGTTCTTCGACGTGCTGTCGCAGGCGCCTGACCTGCACCACGTTGACGTGCGGGTGGCGTGGCGGATCGTGACCCGGTTGAACGTCAATACAGACGGCGCTTGGCCGTCGTTCACGACGATCGCCAGCGAGGCCGGGACCAGCCGGCGCACGGTCATCCGGTCGGTGCAGCGGCTGATAGACCACGGCTGGTTCACCAAGCAACCGCACCGCCGCGCCTACGACCATAACGATAGCAATATTTACCGGCCCAACTATGAGGTGGTGACACGCACGTCACCACCCCCGAACGACAACACGGGGGGTGGTGACACCCATGTCACTAGGGGTGGTGACATCCATGGCACGGGGGTGGTGACGCCAGTGTCACCCAAACCCTTCCAGCGAACCCACCCAGCTGAACCCGCACAGGCGGCGGCGGCGGCTTTTGAAGGTGCTGAAGGTGAGGGAAGCAATCGAAAAAGCCAAGGGCGGCGTCTTGTTTGTCGACGAAGCTTATTCCCTGGCGC
>CAYFTQ010000428.1:0-2531 GCA_964346035.1 uncultured Roseospira sp.
GGTCCTCAAGGACGACCAGAAGCGCGCCGCCTATGATCGCTTCGGCCATGCCGCATTCGAAGGTGGCGGCCCCGGCGCGCATGGGGGCGGGTTCCATGGATTCGGTGGCGCCGGCGGCTTTGCCGACATCTTCGATGAAATGTTCGGCGAATTCATGGGCGGCGGTCGGCGCGGCGGCGGCGCCGGCGGCCGCGCCAACACGCGCGGCGCCGATCTGCGCTACAACATGGAGGTCTCGCTTGAAGAGGCCTTCGCCGGCAAGAAAACGACCGTGAACGTGCCGACCTCGGTCGCCTGCGAGACCTGCGAGGGCACCGGCGCCAAACCCGGCACCCAGCCCAAGACCTGCGGCACCTGTGGCGGCATGGGCCGGGTGCGCGCGCAGCAGGGGTTTTTCACCATCGAACGCGTCTGCCCGACCTGCCAGGGCCAGGGCAAGGTGATCAGCGATCCCTGTGGCGCGTGCGGCGGCGCCGGCCGGGTGCGGCGGGAAAAGACGCTGGAGATCACCATCCCCGCCGGGGTCGAGGACGGCACCCGCATCCGCCTGGCGGGCGAGGGCGAAGCCGGTTTGCGCGGCGGCCCGCCGGGGGACCTGTATATCTTTCTCTCGGTCGCGCCGCATCGCCTGTTCCAGCGCGACGGTGCCAACATTCAATGCCGCGTGCCCATCCCCATGACCACGGCAGCGCTGGGGGGCTCCATCGAGGTGCCGTCCATCGACGGCAGCCGCGCCAAGGTGTCCATTCCGACCGGAACCCAGACCGGAACCCAATTCCGTTTGCGTGGCAAGGGCATGAGCGTCCTGCGGTCGTCGGCGCGCGGTGACATGTTCATCCAGGCCGTGGTCGAAACGCCGATGAACCTGTCCAAGCGCCAGAAGGAGTTGCTGGACGAGTTCGCCAAGGCCGGCGGTGACGATTCCACCAGTCCGGAGAGTCACGGCTTTTTCAAGAAGGTCAAGGAGTTCTTTGAGGACCTGACCGACTAGCCCGGACCTTTTGCGGGCATGAGAGCCGCGATCGGGTCGCGGCGGCGAGGCTCCCCCCTGTCCCTGTCCCTGTCCCTGCTCCGATGACGGGGGCGGGGGCTGTTCGTATCCGCCCCCTCCTCGCGGGGCGCGTCGTTATCGGCTCGGGTTTCGCTTGACTGGCCAGCGAATGCGAGTTATTTGCAGTCGCAGTCGGATCGTGGTGACCTATCAAGATTCACCCGTCGCCGCGCTCGACCGCCTGGCCGCTCGACCGCAGCCGCTACGGCCGGCGCCATGTTCCCGTTTCAGGAGGATCCTCATGCTCACACTCCGTCTTGCCGCTCCCGCCGTGGCGCCGTTGGCGGGCATCCTGGCCGCGCTCACCGCGAGCACCGCCGCGACCGCTGCCGACGATGTCGTCAACGTTTATTCATCGCGTCACTACGACACCGACCTTGCATTGTACGAGCAGTTCACCGAGCGAACCGGTATCGAGGTCAACCTGATCGAGGCCGGCGCCGATGCGCTGCTGGAGCGGCTCCAGGCAGAGGGCGCCAACAGCCCCGCCGACATGCTGGTGACCGTTGATGCCGGGCGCCTGTGGCGCGCCGCCCAGTCGGGCTTGCTGGCGCCGGTTGAAAGCGATGTGCTGGAGACGCGAATCCCCGCGAAGTATCAGCACCCGGAAAACCTGTGGTTCGGTCTCTCCACCCGCGCCCGCGTCGTCGTCTACAACGCGGAAAAGGGCCTGCCAGAGGGGCTGAAGGACTATGAGGATCTGGCCGATCCGGCCTATGCCGGAATGATCTGCATTCGGTCGTCCAGCAACATATACAACATTTCTTTGATGGCCGAGTTGGTCGAGGTTTTGGGCCAGGACGCCGCTCAGGGCTGGGCCGAGGGGGTGGTGGCCAACTTCGCCCGCGATCCCGAGGGCAACGATACCGCCCAGATCAAGGCGGTGGCCGCTGGCCAGTGCGACCTGGCGCTGGCCAACACCTACTATGTCGGGCGCCTGCTGGGCTCGGAAAATCCGGATGACCGCGCCGTCGGCGAGGCCGTCGGCATCCTGTTCCCGAACCAGGACAACCGCGGCGCGCACGTCAACATCTCGGGCGCCGGCGTGCTGGCCAACGCGCCGAATCGGGACAACGCCATCGCCTTCCTGGAATATCTGGCCAGCGACGAGGCCCAGCGCCTGTTCGCCAACGGCAACAACGAATATCCGGTGGTGGCTGCGGTTGAGCCGACAGGCCCGATCAAGGCCTTCACGGACTTCAAGGCCAGCGCGGTCAACGCCAACGTCTATGGCGCCAACGCGCGCGCGGCGACGGAGGTCTTCGACCGCGCCGGCTGGCGTTGATCTGCGGCGGTCCCCGGTCGGGCGGCGGTGTCGCCCCCGGCGGCTTCCGCGTCCGGCGTCCGGCCCGGTGCCGATCGGGATTCGGGTCGGACGCCCCGGAGCCGGGCCCCCCCGGCCTGCTCCCGCGGGCGGGGGCCCTCCGCCCAGATGAACCCGCCGGTGCGCGATGCCCGCCACCGCGCGGGCGTCTGGTCC
>CAYFTQ010000429.1:0-2528 GCA_964346035.1 uncultured Roseospira sp.
CCCGGCCCCCGCCGATCGCCGCAGCGGTGGACGACAACGCCCTGGTGGTGTCGGCCGTGCTGTCGGGCAATCGCAACTTCGAGGGCCGAATCAGCCCGCATGTGCGCGCCAACTATCTGGCCTCGCCGCCGCTGGTGGTGGCCTATGCCCTGGCCGGCTCGCTCACCGTCGATCTGGTCAACGACCCGCTGGGCAGCAACCGCGACGGCCAGCCTGTGTTCCTGAAGGACATCTGGCCCAGCGCCCACGAGGTGGCCGCGGCGGTCACCGCCCATGTCCGCCCCGAGATGTTCACGGAGCGCTACGGCAACGTCTTCGAGGGGCCGGACCAGTGGAAGGCCATCGAGGTGGCCGAAGGCGAGACCTACCAGTGGGCGCCGGGCTCCACCTACGTCCGCAACCCGCCCTACTTCACCGACATGGACATGACCCCGCACGCGCCGGCAGACATCGTCGATGCCCGCCCGCTGGCCATTCTGGGCGACTCGGTGACCACCGACCACATCTCGCCGGCCGGCGCCATCAAGGGCGACAGCCCGGCCGGCCTCTATCTCCAGGGCCATCAGGTCGCCGAGCGCGAGTTCAACAGTTACGGCTCGCGGCGCGGCAACCACGAGGTCATGATGCGTGGCACCTTCGCCAACATCCGCATCCGCAACGAAATGGTGCCGGACAGCGAGGGCGGCGTGACCCGTCACCTGCCGGACGGAACCGTCATGCCGATCCATGACGCCGCCATGCGCTATCGCGACGAGGGCGTTCCGCTGGTGGTGGTGGCCGGCAAGGAATACGGCACCGGCTCGTCCCGCGACTGGGCGGCGAAGGGCACCGTGCTGTTGGGCATCAAGGCGGTGATCGTGGAGAGCTTCGAGCGCATCCACCGCTCCAATCTGGTCGGCATGGGCGTGCTGCCATTGCAATTCCCGGAAGGCGTGACACGCCAGACCCTGGGTCTGGACGGGTCCGAGACCTTTACCATCACCGGCATCGCCGACATCCGGCCGCGCCAGGAGGTACCGGTCCGCATCACGCGCATGGACGGGTCCACCCAAGAGGTGGTGACAACCTGCCGCATCGATACCCTGGACGAACTGGACTACTACCGTCACGGCGGCATCCTGCCGTTCGTGCTGCGGGATCTGGCGGCGGCGTGATCCACGCCGCAGCCGGCGACGAATCATGACACTCCGGGGGGAGAGAGCAACGAGAGGACCCGCGTGATCTCACCCCTTGTCATGCTGCTGGTCGGCCTGCTGGCCGTGGTCGTGGCCGGCGCCTGGCTGCATCGCGTGCTGGGCGCGCCCCGGGTGGTGCCCGGTCCCGACCCGGCCGAACGCGGCATCGATGCCGTGGCCGTGCGGCTGCCGACCGAACGCGGCCGCACCCTGTTCGCCTGGTACTGCCCGCCCCCGCCCGCAGCCGACGGCCGGCCGGCCCCGGCGCTGGTCGCGATTCACGGCTGGGGCGGCGGGGCCGACGACCTGATGCCGCTGGCCGGCCTGCTGCAACGGCACGGCTGGGGCGCGCTGCTGTTCGAGGCCCGCTGTCACGGCCGTAGCGACGGCGACAGCTTTGCTTCCATGCCGCGTTTCGCCGAGGATGCCGCCCATGCCGTGGACTGGCTCAAGGCTCAGCCGGGCATCAGCGGTCGTCGCGTGGCCGTGATGGGCCATTCCGTCGGTGCCGCTGCGGCCCTGCTGCTGGGCAGCCGCCGCGATGACCTGTGCGCCGTCATCGCGCTGGCCTCCTTCGCCCACCCCGAGGAGGTCATGCGCGCCTTCCTGACCCACCTGCGCGTCCCCTATCGGCCCCTTGGCTGGCTCGTAAACCGCTATGTGGAGCAGATCATCGGGCACCGCTTCCGGGACATTGCGCCCCTGACCACCATCACCCGCCAGCGCGCGCCGGTCCTGCTGATGCATGGCGAGGCCGACCGCGTGGTCTGCGTGCATGACATGAAGCGTCTGGCCGAGGCCGGGCTTGCCACCGGCTGCCGGATCACCGCCGTGACCGTGCCGGGCGTGGATCACGAGGGCATCAATCCCGAGACCGGTGAAACCGTGCTGGACTGGGGCGCCGACCACGTGCGCGCCTTCCTTGACCGCGCCGGTGCGTGCGGCGGGACGGTCGCGACACCCGCCGGGGCAGCCGCGGCGCCCGCTCCGGAGAACCGGCCGACTCTTGCCGGCGCGGCGGGGCGGCCATGAGCGGCCGCCGGACGGAGGACCTGCTGGTTCTGGATGCCGCACGCCCGGACCTGGGCCTGGCGCCTCCCGCACGCTGGCAGGCCATCACCGACAGGGTGATGGGCGGGATCTCGCAAGGCGACGTCTGTGCGCGCGCCGTCTCCGGCCGCCCGGCCCTGGTCCTGAGCGGGTCCGTGAGCCTGGAAAACAACGGCGGTTTCATCCAGATGGCCGCCGACCTGTGCTCCGACGGCGGTCCACTGGCGGCGGCGGCCGGCCTTGCGGCGGTGCGCCTGACCGTGACCGGCGACGGCGCGGACTACGGCCTGCACCTGCGCACCA
>CAYFTQ010000430.1:0-2520 GCA_964346035.1 uncultured Roseospira sp.
TGAAAATGCAAGCACACTGCCTGCAACGGGTTCCCGCCACGACGCCCCTTTTGTACGGACCTATTTTCTGAGCAGTTGATGCCCATCCGAGCCGGCCATCGTTCGGCGTTGACGCGATGCCATGGCCTGTGTACCTTTCCGCGGGGCAATCCTCCTCCTGAAACTCTCGCCTATGCCCGCCTTAATCGACAAGCCGATGCATGTGATAGGCGCCGGCGGGATCGGTGTCGCATTGGCCTGGGCTTTGGCAAGCCGGGGGCGGTCCGTGGTCCTGGTTGACGCCCATGCGGGGAAAGTTCAGGCGGGACGTGAAGATGGCGTGACCGTCGTCGGGCAGGGGACGCAGAGGATTCCCATGAGGGCGTTCGACGACTGGAACCCGCCGCGGGAGCAGTTCGTGCTGCTTTGCACCAAAACCTACGACAACCCCGCGGTCCTCGACCGCCTGCCGGACAATCCGTTCCTCCTGCCGGTACAGAACGGGTTCGATTCGGCACTGGACCGCCGGTCTCATGCAGGCGAGGGCATCGCGTCGTTCGTCTCCGAATGCCAGCGCGACCGCCCGGTGACCCGTATTACCCGACCGGGACACCTGCACATCGGCGGACGCCGCGCCAATACAGCCGAAGAGCGAGGCGAATTGACCTCCCTCGCCGATGTCCTGGGGCGGGCCGGCCTGTTCTCCGTCGAGTCAGTTACCGACGTCCGGCCCTATAAGGCGACCAAACTGATGTACAACGCCGCCATTTCACCCCTGGCCGCCTGCGCCGGCGTGGATAACGGGCAACTGCTCAGCGATCCCCTGGCCAAAACACTCTTCTTCGCCATGCTCCGCGAGAACTACGCCATCCTCCGCCACGCCCGAACGCCCCTGGCCCGCATCGGACCGTTTCATCCCGACACGGTTTCCTGGATTCTGCGTATCCCCGGACTGGCGCACCTGATGGCGGTCTTTTTCCGTCCGTCTCTGCGCGGTACCTATTGCTCCATGGCACCGGACATCCCGACCGGACGCACGGAGATCGAGGCTTACAACGGCCATCTGATCCGACTGGCCGACACGTTCCCCTGCCCGCTCAACCGTGCCGCACGCGCCCTGGTCGAGAAACTGACGCGCCAAGGCCTCGCGCCCGATCGCCAATACCTGGAGCAGATGGCGGCCGATTTGCCGCGGGAGGTGCAGTTATGATTCTGGTCACCGGCGGAGCGGGGTTTCTGGGCGCGCACCTGGTTCAGCAGTTGCTGGACGACGACCAACCCGTGCGCGTTTTGGAACGGCCCGAGGCGAAGGTGGATCACCTGCCCTTGGACAAAATCGAGTTGGTGCGGGCGGATATTCGGGATGAGCCGGCGGTGCGCGAGGCGGCGCGCGGTTGCCGATTCGTCTATCACCTCGCCGCCGACGCCAACCTCTGGCGACGCGACCGGGCCGAGTTCGATCAGGTCAACCGACAGGGCACCGTGCATGTCATGCGCGCCGCCCTCGAGCACGGAGCCGAACGCATCCTCTACACCAGCACGGAGAGCATTCTGGTCTCCAGGACCTCCGACGGCGGGTCGGTCGAAAATCTTCGCCTTCAGGCCGGCGACATGATGGGGCCCTACTGCCTGAGCAAGTTTCATGCTGAGCAGGAAGTGTTCCGCATGGTCGACCAAGGCGCCCCCATCGTGGTGGCCAGCCCGACCCTGCCCGTGGGCCCCGGCGACCGCAGCATGACCCCGCCGACACGCTTGGCGGTCGCGTTCTGCCGAGGCAAGGTTCGGGCCTACGTGGACTGCCGGTTCAATGTCATCGACGCCCGCGATGCCGCCACGGGCCTGATCCTCGCCTTGCGGAAGGGGCGAACCGGCATCCGTTACCTGCTGGGCGCGGAGAACCTGCGGCTGGCGGACTGGCTGCAAATCCTCGGACAGGCCGCCGGACGCCGACCACCCCGCGGGCAAGTGCCTTACCCCCTCGCCCTCGCCGTTGCCTGGTGCAGCGAGTGGTGGGCGGATCACGTCAGCGGCCAGATGCCCATGGCCACACTCACCGGCGTGCGCCTCACCCGACGCAACATGTTTTTCGATCCGTCAGCCAGTCTGCAAGAACTCGGCCTCCACCCCCGCCCCATCCACCAGGCCGCCCTCGACGCCGTCGCCTGGTACCGCGCCCAGGGATGGATCTGACCGCACCCCGCGTCCCGCGAACATCGCCGCCCCCCCAACCCCACGCCACAAGCCGGTCCGAAGCGCAGCGAAGGGCCGGGTATCCTGCGCAAGATCACCCAGGCCGCTAAAACGGTGTCGCACCGTTTTCCGGGGTGTTGTGGCACACTCCGGGTATGGGCAGACCGGTTCGTGTTGACCCGACAAGATATCGGCCACTGTTGCTGTCCCTGAAGAATCGGTACGTCATCGGGCAGTTCAAGACGCCGACGCGCCTTGGCGATGGCCTCTTGCAGAGCGATCAGGTCGCGGGCCGCGATGGTCCGCCGCCACGGCTTGCTGTCCAGCCCCGCGGCGAAACCCAGCTTCCAC
>CAYFTQ010000431.1:0-2518 GCA_964346035.1 uncultured Roseospira sp.
ACGTTGCGGCACGCGGTCTATTGGCGGGGAGAGGCCGCCGAGGGTAACGAGGCCCTGTGCTGCCATCAACCCGTCGCGGCCCGGTTTCTTGGCTTCGGTGACAGGGAGAAGAACCGATGACCCGCCTGACCGCGCCTTACAACTTCGTCCCGCTCAATGACACCGTGGTCCGCCCGGACTGGGCCGACAAGGTCAGCATGGACGTGCCGTTCAAGGACGCCCTGTGCGGATCGTTCGACATCGAGATCACGGCGGAAACGCCCCTGATCGTCGGCGGGCGGACCAACGCGCCGCCGGAGGGCAAGGACGCCCCCAGCCACAAGGAGCGCGCCAGCCTGTTCGGCCAGGATGTCATTCCCGGCACCTCGCTGAAGGGCATGCTGCGGGCGGTGGTGGAGATCGCCACCTTCGGGCGCATCGCCCCGCGCATGGATAACCGCCGCTTCGCCGTGCGCGACCTGCAAAACGCGGCCCTGTACACCCGGCACATGACGGAGATGTTCCGCCCCCGCTCCCGTGCCGGCTGGCTGACGCTGGACCGGGACAGCGGCACATGGCTCCTGCGGCCGTGCGGTTATTCCGTGGTGCGCCAGACCACGCTGGAGGCCCTGCATGCCGAGCGGCGCAAGGGCGGGGCGCCGCTGTTCCTGGGCAAGGGCAAGACCGGGGCGCATGAGAAATACAAGGCGTGGGGCGCCGTCTCGCTGGATGTGCCGTTCACGCCGGATGTCTGGCAGGCGCGCGACGACTGGGCGCCGGGGCGCATCCTGTCGCGAGCCGACGATGTGGGCCAGGGCGCGACGCCCGGCCGCATCGTCTTCACCGGCCAGCCGCAGGACCGCGACAACAGGGGGTCCAAACGAACCGAATTCCTTTTCCACGCGGCGGCGGAGGAGACCCTTCCGGTGCCGGAGGCGGTGCGGGACGACTTCGAGCACATCCACCGCGACCCCAACACCGGCACGCCACTCAACGAGTGGGCCTATTGGCGCCCTCGCCTGCTGAAGGGCGAGGCCGTGCCGGTCTTCTATCTGCCGGATGAGGCGGGCAAGGGCATCCGGGCCATGGGGTTGGCGATGATGTTCCGCCTGGCCAACCGGCACAGCACGCACGATCTCGCCCGGCAATCCGGAGACGGCCCCGACTTCGCCGACCTCCTGTTCGGGTACGTGGCGGAAAAGGGCGGCGACCGTGGTCCCGCGCTGCGCGGGCGGGTGCAGATCGAACCGGCCCGCCTGACCCATACGGGCCAGCACGAGGAGCGCAAAAAGGAAATCCTGCTGGCGCCGAAACCGGGCTACTACCCGGCCTATGTGGCGCAAAAACACCGCAAGACAGGCACACCCCCGGAGGCACCGGAAGTCGCCGAGGGCACCTATCGGTCCGCCGGCAAGGACCGCCCCTACAACGCCTACACCACCTATATGGACGATGACGCGCAGATTCGGGGCTGGAAACGCTATCCGGTCAGGCGCGATGTCCGCCCATCGCCGCCGCCGACGCTGAAGGACGGGACCGTCGTCAAGGACGCCAGCCAGAAGGTCTACAATACCTTCGAACCGCACGGCTCCGGCACCCGCTTTCGCGCCAGGATGCACCTCCACAACCTGAAACGCGAGGAGCTGGGCGCCCTGCTGTGGGCCATCACCTTCGGCGGCCGGTCAGACACTCACCGCCACAGCCTGGGCATGGCCAAGTCGCTGGGATACGGCTGTGTGACGGTGTCCATCGTGACGGACTCGGTCGAGATCGATGGCGTGAACGGCGAGACCTGGGACAAGACCAACGCGGAAACGCTTTTCAGCGACTGCATGGCGGCGTTCCAGGCGTATATGAATGACCAGATAAATGCACCGTGGGCCGAGACGCCGCAGATCCGTCACCTGCTGGCCATGGCCGACCCGGGTCATTGGGATCAGCCGAAACGCAAGGGCGCGCTTGACATCATGGCCGGGCCACAGCCGTTCCAGGACGCCAAGAAGGCCGGGCTGGTGCTGCCGGCGGTGCTGGACGATGCCGACTTCCCGGGCTGGCCCGGACGGACCGCGCCGCCGCGCATCGTCGAACCGGGAACCGGCGCGACCGGCCCCGGCACCCGCACCGCGCGCCGCGCCGCCGCGTCGGCGCCCAGGCCCACGCGCCGGGGCACGGTGGACGGCGAACCGGTCGAGGTGCTGTCCGTTGACGGTGATGTTGCACAAACGCGATTTGCCGATGGCAGCATTGAGTTTCTGGGGCTCGACGAAATCGAGGATCTGACGTGACCGCCGCCGCGCTGGCCGTCCGACCGTCGCCCCTGTGGCACGATGTCGCGCGGGCCTGCGTCGGACACGCTCCGCCGGCGGCCCATCCGGTCCTGCTGGGTCGGCTGCGCGGGCGCCTGGGCCAAGACCTGGCCGTCCGCCTGTCCCGGCAGGACCATGCCGCCCTGTTCCCGGCCAGCGGTCAGACGCCATCCCCGATGGTGCCCCGGATCGACGGGCCAGCCCACGGCCCGACGCTGACGATCCGCCTGATC
>CAYFTQ010000432.1:0-2506 GCA_964346035.1 uncultured Roseospira sp.
CATCTGTCCGGCCCAGGCCATCACCATCGAGGCCGAGGAACGCAGTGATGGCAGTCGGCGCACCACGCGCTATGACATCGACATGACCAAGTGCATCTATTGCGGCTTCTGCGAGGAGGCCTGCCCGGTCGATGCCATCGTCGAGGGGCCGAACTTCGAGTTCGCAACCGAGACCCGAGAGGAACTGCTGTACGACAAGGAAAAGCTGTTGGCCAACGGTGACCGCTGGGAAGCCGAACTGGCCGAGCGCCTGGAACAGGACGCGCCTTATCGGTGAGACGGCGGTGCGACTGGTACCATGCCGGGGCCTGGACCTGAACGGTGGAAGCGACTAGACAGGGGTGCGACGATGCGCCCGAGAGCGGGGACCAACCCCGCCACGGCCTTGGAACGGAGGGGACGGGAACAGCCATGACCACGCCGCAGGACAGTCGGGGCGCGACCGCGTACACCGGACCGGCCGGCCTCTCTCGGGCCGCAGCGCGGGGAGGCGCCGCATGATCCATGCCCTGACCTTCTATCTGTTCGCGACCGTTGGCGTCCTCTCGGCGCTGTTCGTGGTGCTGAATCGCAACCCCGTCCACAGCGTGTTGTGGCTTATCCTGGCGTTCTTCAATGGCGCCGGCCTGTTCGTGCTGATGGGGGCGGAGTTCGTCGCCATGCTGGTCGTGGTGGTCTACGTCGGCGCGGTCGCTGTGCTGTTCCTGTTCGTCGTCATGATGCTGGACATCAACATGCTGGGCCTGCGCGAAGGGCTGCTGCGCTATCTGCCCGTCGGCGCGGCCATCGCGGCGTTGCTGGTGGTCGAGGCGATGGTGCTGTTCCTTGACTGGACCATCGCCGGCGAGGCCATGGCGCTGCGTGCCGCGCCGACCCCGGATGTGGCCGAGACCAGCAATACCGAGGCGCTCGGCAACCTGCTGTATACCCGGTACATCTACTTCTTCCAGGTCGCCGGCCTGGTGCTGTTCGTGGCCATGATCGGGGCCATCGTGCTGACGCTCAGGGTCAATCCCAGCGTGCGGCGCCAGAACATCGGCGCCCAGGTCACCCGGCGCAAGGACCAGGTGCTGGCCGTGCGCAAGGTGCGCAGTCGGGAGGGCATCTGACATGTCGGGAAGCATCGGCCTGGCGCATTACCTGACCGTGGCGGCGATTCTGTTCGCGATCGGCGTGTTCGGCATCTTCGCCAACAAAAAGAACGTCGTGGTCATCATGATGTCGATCGAACTGATGCTGCTGGCGGTGACCATCAACATGGTGGCCTTTTCGACAGCGCTTCAGGATCTGGTCGGGCAGGTGTTCACGCTCTTTATCCTGACCGTCGCCGCCGCCGAGGCCGGCATCGGTCTGGCCATCGTGGTGGTGTTCTTCCGCAACCGTGGCTCGATCGAGGTCGAGGACATCAACAGCCTGAAGGGGTAAGGCCCGGTCATGTACGCCACCGCAGTCTTTCTGCCGCTTCTGGGCGCCGTTGTCGTCGGTCTGCTGGGCCGCCGGCTGGGCGACCGGGCCTCGCAGGTCATCACCTGCCTGTTGATGGGCGCCAGCGCGGTGCTGACGGTGCCGTTGTTCAACGACGTTGCCCTGAACGGCAACGCGCAGACGGTCACGCTGCTGAATTTCATCACCTCCGGAGACCTGGAGGTGGCTTGGGCGCTGAAGTTCGACACCCTGTCGGCGGTCATGCTGGTGACGGTCAGTTGGGTGTCGTTCCTGGTGCATGTCTATTCCATCGGCTACATGCACCATGACCCGGGTGTGCCCCGCTTCATGGCGTATCTGTCGCTGTTCACCTTTTTCATGTACATGCTGGTGACGGCTGACAACCTGGTGCAAATGTTCTTCGGCTGGGAGGGGGTCGGCCTGGCGTCCTATCTGCTGATCGGCTTCTGGTACGACCGCCCGGCCGCCAACGCCGCCGCCATCAAGGCCTTCGTGGTCAACCGGGTGGGCGATTTCGGCTTCGCCCTGGGTATCTTCGGCGCCTTCTTCCTGTTCGGCACCATCCATCTGGACTCCATGTTTGCAGCCGCGCCCGAGATGGCCGGCGCCAGCGTCGATTTCTTCGGCGTCACCTGGCCGGCGCTGGAGATCATCTGCGTGCTGCTGTTCATTGGCGCCATGGGCAAGTCGGCCCAGATCGGCCTTCACACCTGGCTGCCGGACGCCATGGAGGGGCCGACCCCGGTCTCCGCCCTGATCCACGCCGCGACCATGGTCACTGCCGGCGTGTTCATGGTGGCGCGCATGTCGCCTTTGTTCGAATATGCCCCCGTGGCGTTGGGGATCGTGGTTATCGTGGGCGCCGCGACGGCCTTTTTCGCGGCCACCATCGGATGTGTGCAGAACGACATCAAGCGGGTGATCGCCTATTCGACCTGCTCGCAGCTTGGCTACATGTTCTTCGCCTGCGGCGTCGGCGCCTATGCCGCCGCCATCTTCCATCTTTTCACCCACGCCTTCTTCAAGGCGCTGTTGTTCCTGGGCGCCGGCTCGGTGATCC
>CAYFTQ010000433.1:0-2497 GCA_964346035.1 uncultured Roseospira sp.
AGCTGCGGCGTCGCCAGCATCATCGCGACCTCGTCCACCCCGGCGTGGTGGGCCCGCGATGCCCGGCCAAGGCGCCCGGCCGCGACCGAAGGCCGGGGTGTCCGTGCTCGCCTCGTACGGCACCAAGCCCATGCCTTTCCGTTCAGCCGATTGCCCTGGCCGCCGGGCCGTTCGCGATTGACGCCGCGTGGTGGTCGTTCCACCCTTGCCCCCCGGGCACAACAGGGAGGCGGATCGTGCGCAAGGGAATCGTGCTGGCCGTCATCGCCGGCCTTGCCGTGCTGGGCGCGGTCGGGGCCGGGGTCTATGTGGTGGTGTGGAGCGGGTCGGTCCCGCCGTCCCCGCCGTCCCCGCCGCCGCCTCCGGTGTCTGCCGATCCGCCCGGCGGTGATGCGGACTCCTCCGCCGCAGCCCCGGACCCGTCCGCCCACGATGGGGCCGGCAGTGGCAGCGCGGCGTTGGATCAGGCCCTGGAATCGGCGCGCCGCACCCTCTCGTCCGTGCGTGACCCGGCCGCGCCCGATGGGGGGACCGATTCCGGCGCGCAGACCGGCCTGCAACGGCCTGCCGACGGGCCGCCGGCCAGCACGACGTCGCCGCCCCGACCCGATTCCGGAACCGGAACCGGGTCCGCGTCCCGCTCCGCCATGGACGACCCACCGGCGCCGCGCATCGAATCCAGTGGCACCGCCAGTGATCCGGCCGCGCCAACGTTCGATGTGGTGCGGGTCGAACCCGACGGTAGCGCCGTGATGGCGGGACGGGCCGAGCCGGGATCGACGGTTACCCTGCTGGATGCGGGCACCGCCATCGGCCAGTCTACTGCGGATGCGCGCGGGCAGTGGGTTATTCTGCCTGACGCCCCCCTGAACCCTGGCGACCGCGCGCTCAGCTTGCGGGCCACCGGCAGCGGCGGGACTGTCGCGGGCGATGGCGATGGCGATGGCGCCGCGCGCAGGTCCGAGAACATCGTGGTCCTGTCGCTGCCGGAGCCGGACGGCACGGCGCCCGTTCTGGCGCTGGAGGCGCCCCGCGCCGGAGGCGGCACGGCCGAGGTGCTGCAGGGGCCGACGGCGGCAATGGCCAGTGGCGCGTTGACCCTGTCGCAGGTGGATTATACCAGCGGCGGCGAGGTCGCGCTGACCGGCTCGGCGGCGCCGGGATCGGTGGTCCAGCTCTATCTGGACAACGCGCCCGTGGCACGGGCGGAGGTCGGCGAGTCGGGGCGCTGGCAGGTTGTGCCAGAGGCCGCCGGTCTGCCCGACACGGCCGACGACGGTGTCGCCACGCTGCGGGTGGACGAACTGGACGCCAGTGGCGCGGTGACCGACCGCGTCGAGGTGCCGTTCCAGCGCGCCGACCTGTCGATCCTTGAGGGCGCCGGCGCCGATACCCTGGTCGTCGTGCAGCCGGGCAACAACCTCTGGACCGTGGCCCGCGCGGTCTATGGCCGGGGTATCGACTACACCATCATCTATCGCGCCAACGCCGGCCAGATCCGCGACCCCGATTTGATCTATCCGGGCCAGGTATTCCGCATTCCGACCGAGGACGACGCTTCTGCCGCCGCCCAGTGACCGGGGGCGAGCGTGCGCCGCTTTTGCCGTGCTCGCGAATTCACGCTACCATCGCTGCCGATTCGGATCGGTTGCCGCGATGCGTCCCGCATGGTGGCTTTCGGGAGCGAGGCGAGGCCGTGAAACGACTTGCAGTGATCCTGCTTATCCTGGTGCTTGTGGCGCTGGGCGCGGCCCTGGTCGTGCCCTCCTTCATCGACTGGAACCGCTATCGGCCCGAGATCGCCGCCCGGATCGAGGCCGCCACCGGGCGCCCGGTGGCCATCGACGGCGCGCTGTCGTTCCAGGTGTTGCCATCGCCCACGCTGTCGGCGGACGGTGTGCGCATCGCCAACATCGACGGGGGGTCAACCCGCGACATGGCCCGCATCGGGGCCCTGCGCGTCGCCGTGGATGTCTCGGCCCTGTTGCAGGGGGCGGTTCGGGTTCGCTCGGTGCGGGTGGTCGAGCCCGTGATCCTGCTGGAACGGCTGGACGACGGCCGCGTCAACTGGGACTTCCCGTCCGGCGGCGCCTCCGGTCGCTCCGGCGGCGGGGTGGCCGTGCCGATGCCGCCGTCAGGGCCGGGCCAGGGGGGCGGTGATGGCGTTGACACCGGACCCGACGCGCCCACGGATGGCGGCGTCGCCGGCCTGACCGTGCGGCTGGACAGTGTCCGGATCGAAAACGGGCTGGTCGTCTATCGCGACCATGGCGGCGGTATCGAGACCCGGGTGCGTGATATCGCCCTTGATCTGTCAGCGGACAGCCTGCGCGGCCCGTTTCGCGCCGCCGGCGAGGTCACGGCGCGGGATGTGGCGGTCGCCCTGGATGTCGCCGTCGGGGAACTGGCGCCAGCCGGGGCCACGCCGGTTGCGGCCAACCTTCTGTTGCCGGCCACCGGTGATACCCTGACCCTCTCCGGCCTGCTGCACGACGCC
>CAYFTQ010000434.1:0-2496 GCA_964346035.1 uncultured Roseospira sp.
GGCAACACCCGAGATGACCGCCCGCCTGGACGCGGTGAAATGGGACATGCTGGAGGAATGGAGCCGCACCCGGCGCGCGCCCGAGCACGCCCGCTGGATGCACTCGCGGGAATTCAACGCCGGGGATCGCTCGCAATGAAACTGGCCAGTCTGAAAGCCGGCGGCCGCGACGGTCGTCTGGTCGTTGTCAGCCGCGATCTGGGCCACTGTGCCGAGGCCACGGGCATCGCGCCCACGCTCCAGGCCGCACTGGACGACTGGGGCCACACCCGCCCGGCGCTGGCCCGCCTGTCCGATGACCTCAACGCCGGCCGGGCCGAGGGCGCGCAAGCGTTCGATCCGGAGGCCTGCGCCTCTCCCCTGCCGCGCGCGTTCCAGTGGGCGGATGGCTCCGCTTACGTCAATCACGTTGAACTGGTCCGCAAGGCTCGGGGGGCCGAACTGCCCGAGAGCTTCTGGACCGATCCGCTGATGTACCAGGGCGGCTCCGATTCGTTCCTGGGGCCGCGCGATCCCATCCGCATGGCCCGAGAGGACTGGGGCATCGACTTCGAGGGCGAGGTCGCCGTCATCACCGGAGACGTGCCCATGGGCGCCGACCCCGCCCGCGCCGGCGCCGAAATCCGGCTGTTGATGCTGGTCAACGACGTGTCGTTGCGCGGCCTGATCCCGGCCGAGCTGGCCAAGGGCTTCGGCTTCTTCCAGTCCAAGCCGTCCAGCGCCTTCTCGCCGGTGTGCGTTACGCCCGATGAACTGGGCGCCGCCTGGGACGGGGCCAAGGTCCATCGGCCCCTGCTGGTGCATCTGAACGGGACCCCCTTCGGCCGTGCCGAGGCCGGCGAGGACATGACATTCGACTTCCCGACCCTGGTCGCCCACGCCGCCAGGACGCGACCGCTGGCCGCCGGCTCCATCATCGGCTCGGGCACGGTGTCCAACCGGGGGGACGGCGGCCCCGGCGCGGCCATCGCGGCGGGCGGGCGCGGCTATTCGTGTCTCGCCGAGATCCGCATGATCGAGACCATCCAGGCCGGCACACCGGCCACCCCGTTCCTGCGCTTCGGCGATCGGGTGCGCATCGAGATGACCGGTCCCGACGACGCCTCCGTCTTCGGCGCCATCGAGCAGACCGTCGTCCGCCACGACGGCCCCTGAGGCACCCTTGGTCCGGGAGGCGCCGCCATGATCCATACCTACACCTTCGAACGGTTCCCCTACACCCAGAGCGAGGAACAAAGGGCCGGCACGATCCGCCGTCACCCTGTGGTCATCGTGGGCGCCGGTCCGGTCGGCCTGACCATGGCCATCGACCTGGCGCTGAAGGGCATTGCCTCGGTCGTCTGCGATGACAACGACCAGGTTTCCTACGGCTCGCGCGCCGTCTGCTATGCCAAGCGACCGCTGGAAATCTGGGACCGCCTGGGCTGCGGCGAACGCATGATAGAAAAGGGCGTGGTGTGGAAGCAGGGCAAGGTTTTCCGCGGAAACGAACTTGTGTTCGAATTCGACCTTCTGCCGGAAGACCAACACAAGATCCCGGCTTTCATAAACCTTCAACAATACTATCTGGAGGAATACCTTGTTGACCGTGCTCGAAGCTTTCCGCACCTTATAGAACTGCGCTGGAAATCCAGGGTTGTCGGCGCAAGTGACCAGGGTGATTTCGTATCCCTGCTGGTGGAGACGCCCGACGGCACCTATCCGGTTGAGGCCGATTGGCTGCTGGCGTGCGATGGCGCCAACTCATCGGTGCGCCAGATGCTGGATCTGCCGTTCTCCGGTCAGGTCTTCCAGGACCGCTTCCAGATCACCGATGTGGTCATGAAGGCCGACTTCCCGCCTGAACGCTGGTTCTGGTTCGATCCGCCGTTCCACCCGGGCCAGTCGGCGCTGTTGCACATGCAGCCCGATGACGTCTGGCGCATCGACTTCCAGCTTGGCTGGGATGCCGACCCGGAAACGGAAACGTCCGATGCGGTCTTGATGCCGCGGCTGCGGGCGATGCTGGGCGCAGAGGCGACGTTCGAGCTGGAATGGCAGTCCGTCTATCAGTTCGCCTGCCGGCGCATGGACCGCTTCCGCCACAACCGCGTCATCTTCGCCGGCGATGCCGCGCACCAGGTCTCGCCATTCGGGGCGCGCGGCGCCAATACCGGGGTTCAGGACGTGGACAACCTGGCCTGGAAGCTGAAACTGGTCATGGATGGCGCGGCGCCCGATCGCCTGCTGGACACCTATGACGAAGAGCGCGTCTTCGCCGCCGACGACAACCTGTTGAACTCCGCCCGCGCGACCGACTTCATCACGCCCAAGACCGGGATCAGCCGCGCCTTCCGTGACGCCGTTCTGGATCTGGCCCGGGACCACGCCTTTGCCCGGCCCATGATCAACTCGGGCCGGCTGTCGCGTCCGACGGTCTACGCCCAGTCGTCGCTGAACACGCCCGACGCGGAGCTGTTCGAAGGCGCCATGACCCCTGGCACCAACTGTGTTGAT
>CAYFTQ010000435.1:0-2494 GCA_964346035.1 uncultured Roseospira sp.
CTTCACCCATCCGGCCCGGTTCACCCTGGTGGGCACCATGAACCCGGAGGAAGGGCATTCCCGCTGTTATCGCGGACTGAAACGGGTCAAGGCGTCGGAGGTTATCCTCCGACGTTGGCCGGCATTCCCGCTGTTATCCCGGACAGGGCCGGCCCATGACAGGCGTCTCGCGGCGCCCGGAGGGTGCTTTGTGTCCGCACGCCGCGCGCGCGATCGGGGATTCTTGTTGCCCCGGCGGAACGCTTTGCCGTGCGGGTGATTCGGCCTGGACGGCAGCCTTTCCGTTCGGCATGCTTCCGCCATACTTGTGTTGGGGGGAGCTTATGCCCGAATGGCATCTTTTCGCCGTCGGCGTGAACATGACGGCAACCATAGAGGACACGCAGGATCTCAGCACCGTTCGCGGCGCCGGACTGGCGCTGCTGAGGATGCCCGATCAGATCACGGCGGCGCTGACGGCATCGCCGGCGCCGGCGGGCGTGTCCAACCCAAAAATGATCTATACGGGCGCGTCGGAGGGACTATGGCGCTTCACGGCCTCGGACGCCGACGCCCGCAAACTGCCCGGCCTGCTGCGCAAGAGCCTTGCCGATAAGGGCTCCGCCCTGGGCCGCGCGCTGCGGCACATGCGTGTGCTGTTGACGGTGGCGCCCTGTGCCGGGGCCGAGGATGCCGGCGGGCAAAAGGCCCTGGCCGCCGCCCGCTTCGACCAGTATCGGACCGTGACCGTACCGGCGCCCGAAGGGCCCGCCGCCGAGCGCTGCGGCATTGACCATGTTCGCCCCGGTGACGCCACCATCCGGACCCGGCCGGGCCAGATCGGTCCCCATTCCACCCACGAAGCCGACGACAAGGACACCAAGGGCCAGACGGCGGCGGTGTCCTCGGCGGTGAAGGATCGCCGCGCCTATGGGCGGGCCGAGAAGCATGCCTTCTACACGAAAGAGGGTGTGAAACTAAGCCCGTCCATTAAGGGGGTCACCGAGACCTTTCAGGACATGGTGAAAGATCCGCCGAAGGGCCTGCGCGAGGCGGTCAAGGGCAAGCTCGCCCTCATCTACGCCGACGGCAATGCCTTCGGAGAGATCAGGGAGCGCCTGTCCGCGCGGCTGGGTGCGGATAAGGGCCTGACCAAATTCTCGACCGGCCTGGCGGACAAGCGCCGCACCCTTCTGGGCGAGACGCTGCGTGCGTTCCAGAATCACGAGACGAAGGGACAGGGGCGCGCCCTGGCCATCGCACCCCCGGCCGACGGCCCCGGGGACGCCCGCCTGCGGTTCGAGACCCTGCTGTGGGGCGGCGACGAATTGATCTGGGTGATGCCGGCCTGGGCCGCCTGGGATGCGCTGAACGACTTTTTCACGCACACCCGAGAATGGGAGGTCGAGCAGGAAAAGCTGACCCATGCCGTGGGCATGGTGCTGTTCCAGGCCAAGACGCCCATCCGGCTGGTCAAGTCGCTGGCCCATGACCTCGCAGACAGCGCAAAGGCCGAAACCCGGTCCGCGTCGGGTCGGCGCAACGTCTGTCAGGTGCTGCCGCTGGAAAGCCACGACGTGCCGCCCGGTTTCCTGGAGGCCTACCGGACGGCTCTGTTCGGGGCGCGCGTCCCGGATCAGGACAGCGGGCAGATGTCCACCGACCCGGCGGCCTTCACGCTGGACGGCGACACCCTGCCGACCCTGACCGTTCACCTGCGGGAGCGTGTTTTCCCCTGCTTTCCCCGCAGTCAGCTCTATCGCCTGTTGCGCGAGGCGACCGCGCGGGACTGGTTGCGGTTCGAATCAGACGCGGTCGGGGCGTGGTGGGACGCACAGACCCGCGCCGGCGAAGCCGACCCGCCGCTGGCCAAAGAGCTGCGAGAGGTTCTGGCAGCCGGCAAGTACACCGCCCCGGGCCGCGATGACGAGCTGACGACGTTCGACCTGCTGGGCGGCGGTCCCGCCGAGCGGCCGGCCCTGCCGGCTATGGTCAACGGTCAGCCACACCCGCCGCTGGCCCTGGCCGGCCTTGCCACGCTGTGGGACTACATCGATCCGTTCGGAGAGTGGTCATGAGCGTCCGCACACAGGCTGAGCTCTCCATCACTCTGGAAAGCCCGTTCCTCAGCAAAGGCATCGGCGCGCCGGCCTTCGGCCTTGATGCCTGTCTGGCCACCGACCACGAAGGCCGCGCCATCGTTCCCGGTGATCAGGTCAAGGGTTTGCTCAGCGCCGCGCTGGACGACATGGCAGCGGCCGGGGTCGAGGATGCCACGCCGATCCGGGAGCGGCTGTTCGGCCGCAAGAGCAAAACCGGCCTGGCGCCCCGCCGTGGACAGGCGCTGTTCATGGACCTGACCAGCGCCGTTCCGATCCGCTCCGCTGTCGGCACGCCCAAGCACCACCATCCGCCGTCCGGCGTCGACAAGAAAAGCCATCCGCCGACCGACGCCGATAATAAAAGCCCGGTCGGCGCGCTGACCCGCGTGGCGATTGATGAAACCACCGGCGCG
>CAYFTQ010000436.1:0-2479 GCA_964346035.1 uncultured Roseospira sp.
CGGTGCCGGCCCGTGCGACCGTGGCGGGCGCCGCGGCGGCCCCGGCGGCCGCCGGCGCCGCCGCCGCGCCGCCGCCGCCGCCGGGATCTCTGTCGGCGCCGTCGCGGCCGCCGGCCGCGCTTCGGACCGCCAGCGTGAACGCGGCCGAGAGCGCACCGCTGTCGTCCGAGGACCGCGCGCAGTTCGCGGAGATCAAGTCCCAGATCGCGGCCCAGCGGGATCAGGCGCGGGACATCCTGCGTCAAATCGACCCGGTCCGCACCGACCTGACGCGCCGCATGCAGGATCTGGCGCCGGGCGACGCCCGGCGCGCTGGAATGACCGAGGTCAGGGAGATCATCAACGGCGCGGAGGTCGATCTCAAGGCCGCGCTGGACGGCTACGGTGCCTTGTCGCGCCAGCTTGATTTCGTGCTGGAAGGCGACGGCGCCAGGGGTGGCTCCTGGACGCCGGCCGACGCCGCGCGACAGGCCATCAGCGCCAGCAAGCGCGCCAATGCCGGGGTCAACGGGCTGAAGACCGCGATGGCGCGCTTCGAACAGGTCATGAGCAACGCGCGTTAGCCTGCGGACAAGCGCCGGCCCCATCGCCAGGGTCCGCGCCGTTGGTATGACTGTGAGAGCCCGTCCGGAGAGTTTCGAAAACCGCACTATGGTGTCGCTTCTATCCGGAACGACGTGCCATATGCTGTGTACCTGACGGCTGTCCGGACAGACACCGAGAGTCAGGGTCGGCTGGCGAGTCCGGGTGGCCGGCCAGGATCAGGACCGGTCGGGACCGCCGCACGAACAGGCCCCGCCCCGGGGATGCCAGGCCCCGCAGGCCGGGCAGCGCACCAGGTCTTCGGTGTGACCGTCGTGCGCCGGTGGGCGGGCGTCCGTCTCGCCCATACGCTTGCGGACAGCCTCCTGCGCGGCCCGTTCCACCTTGTCGCGCAGGCTCGGCCGGTCGCCCCGGGGGCCGCTGGCGCCGTCGCGCCGGCCACCGAAAAGTCTGCCGTAATACTTGAACGCGCCCCAGACGACCACCATGACGATGACCGTGAACACGATCTTGCTCAGGCTGAGTCCGAACATGGCGGAAGGCTCCCGTGGCGTGAGGGGGGCGGACGGGCGGACGGGCGGACGCGGCGAGGCCGGGAGGGGTGCCGATTCCGGTGGGCCACCCTGCGCGCCGCCTGGTGTCAGGACCCCAGGGCGGTGAAGATGGTCTCGCGCACCTGCGCCAGGCCCAGCGGCTTGCGCAGCACGGCGTCGGCCATGCCGATCAGGTCGGCATGCGCCGGACTGGTCGTCAGGTCAAGGCCGCTGACCAGGATCAGCACCATGTCGGGATGGGCGGCCTCGGCGGCTCGCAGGATGGGGCGCGCGCCGCCGCCCGGCATGGTGACGTCGGCGATCAGCACGTCATGGGGATCGGTGTCCAGCGCCGCCAGCGCGCCCGCGACATCGTGCGCCACATCGACGGCGAAGCCCTCGTCGCGCAGGTATGCGGCGATCTCGGTCGCGGCTTCCGGCTCGTCCTCTGCCAGCAGCACCCGCGCTGTGCCCTGGGCCGCCGCCGAGCGGGTCCGGGCCGGATCACGCGGGCCGCCGTTGGGGGCCGACGGCGGGCCGGCAAGGTCGAGACGCACGCCCCGAAGGCCGCCCTGATCGTCCACCAGGATCAGCAGATGTCCGTCAATTCCGGCCAGCGCCAGGGCGGCCAGAACCAGCCGTCGCGACAGGGTCAGGTCCGGCGGCACCGGCGTCAGGGTGTGGTCGGCGGAGACCCGGCCGGCCGGCATCATGTCCACGACCAGTCGCCCGCCGGCGTCCGGATCGGTGGGTTGTCCCAGCCGGATCATCAATCCTTGCACCGTATCGCCCCGGCCGCCGTCGGCCCGGGCCTGGCCGCCGAACGTGTCGGCCAGCACCGTCAGGACGGCGAAAAGAACCTGAAGCAGCAGGACCGGTTCGCCGTATGCGCTCAGGGGCTCACGCGGCACCACCACGTCCGGCCGCAGGCCGGCGGCGCGCATCGGTCCACGGGCCAGGTGAGCGGCGCGGTTGATGATTGCACCCAGGTCGAGCACCTCAAGGTCCTCGGGGCCGGAGACCGGCGGTGCGCCCTGGAGCAATGAAACGGTCTCGAACAGGATCTCGGCCTGATCGGCCAGGCGTGCATAGCGAGCGCCATCATCCCGCCCACCTTCGCCGTCGTCGCTGGCGCTGGCATGGACGCGGGCCGGTCCGCCGGCGACCTGGGCCTCCGCCTCCATGGCGGCGCGCTCGGCGGTCAGGCGGATGATGTTCAACGGCTGGCTCATCTGATGGGCCAGCGCGCCGCCCATCTCGCCCATCAGGGCATGGCGGGCCTGGGCCGCCATCATCTCGTCGAACGCGGCCGGGTCCCGCTGCGCTCCCGTGTCCTGATCGGCGCCGACGCGGCAGGGCCACAGTGCGTGCAACACCAGGGCGGACGCCGACGTCGCCACGCC
>CAYFTQ010000437.1:0-2470 GCA_964346035.1 uncultured Roseospira sp.
TCCGGCGCCAGCCGCTGCGCCAACGCCACCGCCGCGGCCGGATCGGGGCTCGGCCCTGGCCATGCCGGGCGTGCGGGCGGTGTTCACCATTCCCGCCGGAGTGGCCGTGGTCGCCGACTCGTTCTGGCAGGCCAGAAAGGCACGCGAGGCCCTGCGCGTGACCTGGAACACGGACACCGCCTTATCCGTCGGCTCCGACGCCCTGTGGACCCAATACCGCGAACTGGCCGGTTCCCCCGGAATCGTGGTGCGCAAGAATGGCGATGCCCTGGCCGCCCTGTCGGACACGAACGCCACCGTGATCGAAGCCACCTACGAGGTTCCCTATCTGGCGCAGGCGCCCATGGAACCGCTCAGCGCCGTGGCCCGCCTGGGCGCCGACGGTATCGAGGTATGGGCCGGGTCGCAGTCGCCCACGTTCGATGTCCTGACCATCGCGGCGGCGGCCGGGGTCAAGCCCGACGCGGTGACCCTGCACACGGTTTTCGCCGGCGGCAGCTTCGGGCGACGCGCCGATCCGTCCGGCGACTATCTGGCCGAGGTGGCAGCCATTGCCCGCGGCCTCGCCGATCGCGGTATCGAGGCCCCGGTGCAACTGCTGTGGACCCGCGAGGACGACATTCGGGGCGGCGCCTACCGCCCCATGGCGCTGCACGCACTCAGAGGGGCGACGGACGGTACAGGCCGGCCCGTGGGCTGGCGCCATCGCGTGGTTTGCCAGTCCATCCTGAAGGGAACTCCGATCGAATCCGCCTTCATGGGCGACGACGGCGTCGACCCGACGACGGTCGAGGGCGTGCGCGACCTGCCCTATGCCCTGCCCAACCTGCTGGCCGATCTTCACATGCCTGAGCCGGGCGTGCCGGTGTTGTGGTGGCGTTCCGTCGGGCATTCGCACAGCGCCTTCGCCATCGAGAGCTTCGTGGACGAGATGGCCCATGCCATAGGCGCCGACCCGCTGGTTCTTCGGCTGGACCTGCTGGGGCACGAGCCACGCCATCTGGGTGTGCTGCTAAAGGTTGCCGAGGAAGCCGGCTGGGGCCTGCCGATGGAGGCCGGGCGTGGTCAGGGGCTGGCGGTACACCGGTCTTTCGGCACCACCGTCGCCATGGTGGCCGAGGTCACCGCGCGCCAGGCGGGCTTCGCCGTGGACCGCCTGGTCTGTGCGGTCGATTGCGGCCTGGCCGTCAACCCGGACGCGGTGCGCGCGCAGATCGAAGGGGGCGCGCTTTTCGGGCTTTCCGCCGCCCTGTCCGGCGAGGTCACCCTGGACAAGACCGGTCTGGTAGAACCATCCAACTTCCATGACTACCGCGTGCTGCGAATGGATGCGGTGCCGGCCGTCGAGGTCCACATCGTGCCCTCGACGGCGCCGCCCAGTGGCGTCGGGGAACCGGGCGTGCCACCGGTCGCGCCGGCGGTGGCCAACGCCCTGTTCGCGGCCACCGGACAGCGATCGCGGCGGCTGCCGCTGACGCTGGCCGACTCTTGAACGCCGGGATTCCGCCGGGCCGGCCGTATTGGCGGGTCGGCCTGTTCTATGCGGTGCTGTTCTCGGTCATCGGCGTCATGTTGCCGTTCTGGCCGGTTTGGCTGGAGACGCGCGGCCTGGGCGCGGTCGAAATCGGTCTGGTCATGGCGGCCAGCCAGTGGTCCAAGGTGCTGGTCAATCCGGCGGTCGCCAGTCGCGCCGATCGCACAGGGCGCCGGCGGACCATGATGATCACGCTGTCCCTGGCCAGTCTGACCGGCTTCGCGCTGCTGACACCACTGTCCGGGTTCTGGCCGCTTTTCCTGCTGGCGGTGCCGACCACCGCCTGTCTGGCGGCGCTGATGCCCCTGGCCGAGGCGGTCGCGATGGGCGTGGTGCGGGCCACCGGCGCCGACTACGGCCGCATGCGGCTGTGGGGATCGCTGACCTTCATCCTGGCCGCCGCCGGGGCCGGCGCGGCGCTGGAGGTGGTGCCGGTCGGAGTCGTTGTGCCGTCCGCCATCATGGCCGGGGTGGCGCTGACCGCGCTGTGCGCGGCGGCACTGCCGGATGGTGACGAGCGCGACCGCAGTGGCGCCGACGCAGACGTCTGCCAAGGCCCTGGCATGGGCCGCAAGGCAGCCTCCCGCAGCGGCCTGCGCCGGCTGCTGGGTGACCCCCGCTTCCTGCTTTTCCTGGCCTGTGTCGGCGCCTCGCAGGCCAGCCATGCCCCCTACTACGGCTTCGCGACCCTGCACTGGCGCGCCGCCGGCCTTTCGGAAGGCCTGATCGGGCTGCTGTGGGCGCTGGGCGTGGCGGTCGAGATCGCGCTGTTCGCCATCGGCAACCGGGTTCTGGCCTGGTTGGGACCGAAAGGGTTGCTGCTGGCCGCCGGCGCCGGCGGACTGCTGCGCTGGAGCGTGCTGGCGGTAACCACGGCCCCGGCAGCGCTGGTCGCCGTGCAGGGCCTGCATGCCCTGACCTACGCCGCCGGACACC
>CAYFTQ010000438.1:0-2455 GCA_964346035.1 uncultured Roseospira sp.
CGCCCAGCCACTCGAACAGGACCATCTCGGTCGTCACGATCTGGCAGCCGGCTGCGGCCATGCGGTCAAGGCCGGCGCGCTCGCTCTCCGGCCGGCGAGAGCCGCAGGCATCGGCCACGGTGAAGACCGGGAAGCCGGCTTCGCGCAGCCCAAGGGCAGTCTGCAGCACGCAAACATGGGCCTCTGTGCCGCACAGCACCACCTGCGAGCGGCCGATCCCAGACAGCGCATGGCGGAATCCGGCCTCGGCCATGGCACCGAAAGCGGTCTTCTCGACGACAGCGCCGTCCGGCAGCAGGGTCCGCAGATCGATCATGGTCGGCCCGAGGCCCTTGGAATACTGCTCCGTACACAGCACGGGCACGTCAAGTCGCGCGGCCGCCGTCAACAGGCGGGCGCCGTTGTACAGCACCCTTCGCGGGTCGTCCATGACCGGGCACAGCCTTTCCTGAACGTCAATGACGATCAGGACGGATCGCGCGGCGTGCATAAGCATGGATGGCCTCTCTTAACGGCTGGACGAACATGAGGTGTTCGTGATGAAACAGCGCCTTGGCACCTGACGTGGGAGCGTGGACACCCGCACGCAAGCTCTGGACCGCCAGAGGCGTCGGGACCATGGGACGAAACGACCATGGACGTGGAAACGACCGCGAAGGAAGAAATGGCCCGAGAGGGTCTCGCAACCAGCACTCCGGGGTGGCCGGGGCCCTTATGACGCCGATTCGTATCCGCACCCAGTTTTTCGCCGGGCTGGCCTTGATCAGCGCACTGATGATCGCCAGCCTGGTGGTCAGCGCATTCATGGTGCGCGCGACGGAAAGCTCCCTGCAACGCCTGTCGGAACAGGCGCTGCCGGCCACCCATGCCGCCATGTCGGTGGCCCAGGTCAGCGCGCAAATCGCGGCCGGGATTCCGGTTCTGGCCGCCGCTGAGAACCGCTATGACCGCCAGGCGGCGCAGGTCGCATTGCAACAGAAGGTGACCCTGTTCCGCCAACACCTTGGCGACCTGCTGGCGACCCCCCGGGATTCGGCCTTCGTCGATCGGATCTCCGCCCTGGCCGACGAGACGGAGGCGGAGATCCGCGCCATCAACGCCCTGGTCCACCGCCGCCATGGATTGCTCACTCAATTGGGCGCGGCCGGCCACGTGCAGGGCGCCGAATGGATCGCCGACAGGCTGACGCGGGTGGACGCGGACCTGGACCAGCGCATGGCCCGCACACGCTCGCTGTCTTTGAGGCTGTCGTCCTTCGTCCATCGGGAGATCATGGCCAGCCGGCGGGACACCCGCAGCCAGGTTGCCAGTCTGGACGACCAGACCGCGTTGATGGCGGCCATGGTCTGGGGGCTCGGCGCGGTAACCGTGCTGCTGGTCATGCCGTTTTTCTGGATCTTCGTCGGCCTCCGCATCGTCAGACGCCTGGGCGAACTCGCACAGGCGGCGCGCGCCGTGGCGGACGGGTCTCGGGAAAGCCGGCTGCCGCCAGCCAGCCGCGACGAGATGGGCGATTTGCGCGACGCCCTGGTTCTCGCCCGTCAGGCCATGCGCGATCTGGCCCAGACCAACGCCCGATTGCGGGCGCGTGAGCAGGAACTGAGGCACCTGGCGATCAGCGACCCGTTGACCGGAGCCGCCAATCGGCGACGCTTCAACGAGGTGGCGCAGGCGGAAATCGAACGGGCCCGCCGCCAGGACCTGCCCCTGGCCCTGCTGATGATCGACCTGGACCACTTCAAGGCCATCAACGACCGCCATGGGCATACCGTCGGCGACACGGCGCTGATCGCCACCACGACGCTGATCAACGCCATGCTGCGTGGACATGACCTGCTGGCCCGGTTCGGAGGCGAGGAGTTCGTCGTCCTGCTGCCCGGCAGCCCGCTGGAAGGCGCCGCACAGGTCGCGGAGCGCCTGCGCGAGGCCATCGCCGGCCACTCCCTGGAGAGCGCCGACGGCGAGTCCATCCGCTGGACCATGAGCATCGGCGTCGCCATCCTGGGCGACGAACACGACAGCCTGGACGACCTGATCCGGCGCGCCGACACCGCGCTGTACCGGGCCAAGGCCCTGGGCCGCAACCGCATCGTCCCGCAAGGGGCATGACGGGCGCCGGCAGATCTCGTTTTGGGCCGAACCGCATGTGGCGGCCTCCGGTGGGACCCCGGCGGCAACCGGCATGTCCAGGTCCTCCGCTCATCCGCCACAACGAGACCTGCCGAACGGGCGGTCGCGGTGTTGACGCGACCCGACGGCGCGCGTATAAAACGCGGCTTCCGTAGGTTTCCGGACCCGTGTTGTCGCCGGCCCGCCCGGGGCGGCCGGACCCGGGTCGGTTCAGGGGATCGCCCGCGACGCCGTAACGGCGGGTCGTTTTCTGAGGGTAGGGGAAGGAGGGAGTTATGGCGGAGCACAAAACAGCCAAAACCCGCATCCCCCCCCAACCGCGCCC
>CAYFTQ010000439.1:0-2439 GCA_964346035.1 uncultured Roseospira sp.
AGCCGAACATTGATTCGACGCTGCCCTGGACCACCGTTCCGGCCAGGGTGGCCGTACTGGTTGCTTCGGCGCCGCCGAGGGCCACCAGGGCTAGGCCAATGAGGGCGAACATGACGCTGACGCCCAGCGTGGCAAGCCCGAGGACAAAAGCCTGACGGATCGTCTGGCGGCGGGTTCTGTGATCCTCCAGCAGGCGGGTCCGCTCATATTCGATGAAGTCCTTGGGCAGGACTTGCTTTGGCGGTGTCGGCCGAAACAGGTTGAGGAGCATCGGTCCCGCCTGTCCTTTTCTGGTCTTGGTTCGGCGGTCGGGGCCGCGTCTCAGCCGTGCGCGGCCAACTGCCCGTCCTCGGCGAGACGGTCACGGTGGGCGCGGCGCGCCACCTGGGCCAGGGCCGGCAGCACAAGCTTGCTGTAGGTCTTGGCGTCCTCGTTCACGGCGGCGATGTCGTTGCCCTTGCGGGCTTCCTCCACCACCGCTTCAAAGAACGACAGCGCGTTGTTGAACAGTTCCTTGCGGGTGTCGAAGCCGCAGACCGCCATCAGGTCGTCAAGCTCCTTCAACCGTTCGGGCGACAGATCGAGCTGAACACGGGTCTTGGTCATGATGTGTCTTCCAATGCGACAGACAAAATTGAAAAACGAATACGCCCGTCCGCCAGTCTTTCCAAGTGAAAGAGGGGGAAGGGCTCGTATTGGCGACTGTCGATCAGATCGGTCGCCACAGATTGCACAAAGGTCTTTTCCGTCACATGGATCGGATCTTTTGGCGTAAAGCGGGACAGCATCGCCATTGGTGATGTCTCCAGATGTGAAACTTGTGGGCCATATTGGTCTCTCCCTGTGTGGCTCTCTCATTAGAATGAGACATTTCAGGTGACGGATCATGCTCATATTACGAGGGGAAAATGAGGGCGTCAACCCACGCCCCACCCTCATTCCGCCGCCACCCGGCTGGGGCGGTCCTCGGAAATGCGGCCGTCGTCGAGGCTGACCACGCGGTCGCACCGTTCCGCCAGCGCGCGGTCGTGGGTGATCAGGATCAGGGTCGTGCCCTGTTCGGCATGGCGGCGGAACAGCAAGGTCATGACGCGTTCGCCGGTCTCTCCATCGAGGTTGCCGGTTGGCTCATCAGCAAGCAATAGGTGTGGCGCCGGGGCAAAGGCGCGCGCCAGGGCGACGCGCTGCTGTTCCCCGCCCGACAACTGGCCGGGATAGTGTCCCAGCCGGTGCCCCAGGCCGACCGCGTCGAGCTGCGCGCGGGCGACGTCGAAGGCATCGCGCCGGCCGGCGAACTCCAGCGGTACGGCCACGTTTTCCTCGGCCGTCATGGTGGGTATCAGGTGGAAGCCCTGAAACACCACCCCCACATGATCGCGGCGGAAACGAGCCAGCGCGTCCTCGTCCATCGGCCCCAGGTCGTGGCCCGCCACCCGCACCGTGCCGGCGCTGGGCGGCAGCAGGCCGGCGGTGACCATCAGCAGGCTGGACTTGCCGGCGCCGGACGGGCCGACCAGACCGACCGCCTGACCGCTGGGCACGGTCAGGTCAATGCCACGCAGGATGTTGACCGCGCCGGCGGGGCCGGCGAGGGTCAGGTGGACGCCCTCAAGCCGCACGCCGGGCGAGCAAGACGGAGACGCGGAAGCCATGACGAAATGCCTTTTGAGCAAGCGGGACGGCCGGCATCCCGGCCGGGGTGGGCGATGTCCGGGATATGGGCCGTCGCGCCGCCGGGTCAACGCGCTGGCCGTGGCCGCAGTGCTCGGTTTGGCGCTGGTCTTGCCGGCGGCCGCGACCGAGGTGCGCAACGCCAGGGAGCGCCCCCCTCGGTTGTTGGTGCTGGGCGACAGCCTGACCGCCGGCTACAACCTGCACCAGGATGCCGCCTTTCCGGTCCAGCTTGAACACGCGCTGAAGGCCGCCGGCCATGACGTGACGGTGCTGAACGCGGGCGTGTCGGGCGACACCACCGCCGGCGGCCGCGCCCGCCTGGACTGGGTGCTGGGCGAGGACCCGGACGCCGCCATCGTCGCTCTGGGGGGCAACGACGCCCTCCGCGGGCTTGATCCCGACGCCATGAAGGCCAACCTGACCGCCATCGTGGAGCGCTTCCAGGCCGATGGCCTGCCGGTCCTGATCGCCGGCATGAAGGCTCCGCCCAATCTGGGGCCGGACTACGCGCATGACTTCGAGGCCGTGTTCCCTGCCGTGGCGGACTCCACCGGCGCCCTGTTGCACCCGTTCCTCCTGCAGGGTGTGGCCGCCGACCCGACCCTGAACCAGGCCGACGGCATTCACCCGACCGCTCGGGGCGTCGCGGTCATGGTTCAGGGCATCCTTCCCGGGGTGGTGGCGCTGTTGCATCGAGTCCCCTGATGGGCGTTCGCGCTCTCGCGCCGGGGTGCGTCCGTCTCCTGGCCGCCGGTATTCATGGGC
>CAYFTQ010000440.1:0-2439 GCA_964346035.1 uncultured Roseospira sp.
AATCCCCGCCGCCGGTGCCAACCCCCTCGACCGAGCAACCGGCCGCCCCGCCCGAGCCCCCCACAGACAGGGGCGCCACCCCGGACGCGCCCGAACCGCAGGTGGCCACCCGGCCGGAGCCAGAGGACGTGCAACCGGCGGACGGCGAGCTTCGGGTCGGGGACACCATCAGCGTTCCGTTCGATCGCCAATCCACCCAGGTGCCCGGGACCGGCGAGGGCGGGCTGGAGCGCGTAGCCGCGCTGCTGAAGGACAATCCGGGCGCCCGGGCGCTGGTGCGGGCCTATGCGGACGGCGGCGGCGACGCCAACCAGGCCCAGAGGACCTCGCTGTCGCGGGCATTGGAGGTGCGTGCCTTCCTGATCAAACAAGGCGTGGAAAGCGTGCGTGTCGATATGCGGGCGCTTGGCAACCAGTATGGCGATGGGCGCAAGGACCGTGTTGATGTCATTACCGCCGAACGCTAGACCGGCCGCCCACGGATCCGCAAGCTGGAGCAGGATCAGCGCGCCATGACCAGGCCGCGTCGGTTTCTTGTGCGCATGACGGTTTTCGTGGCCATCGTGGCGATGGTTGGCGCCGCGCTGTACCCTGGTTTGTCCTCGGCCTTCGTGGCCAATCCGGCGCTCAACGGCCTGATCGTGTTCGTGGTCGTGTTCGGCATCGCCTTGAACTTCCGTCAGGTGCTGCGGCTGGGACCCGAGGTGGACTGGGTTGAGCGGTTCCGATCCGGGGAGGTCGGCCTGAGCGCCGAACAGGCGCCGCCGCTGGTCGCGGCCATGACCCAGATGCTGACCGAGCACAAGGAAAAGTCGCACGGACGCGGCCGCTTCTCGATTTCTGTTCCGGCCATGCGTTCGTTGATGGATGGCCTGGCGTCTCGCCTGGACGAGGCGCGCGATCTGGCCCGCTACTTCATCGGCCTGTCGATCTTCCTGGGCCTGCTGGGCACCTTTTGGGGCCTGCTGGAAACGGTCGGGTCGATCGGCGATGTCATCCGGGACCTGACCATCGCCGGCGATACCGCAGAGGCCATCTTCAGCGACCTGAAAAGCGGACTTGAGGCTCCTCTGTCCGGCATGGGCACGGCCTTTTCGTCGTCCCTGCTGGGGCTGACCGGCTCGCTGGTCCTGGGGTTTCTGGATTTGCAGTCCAGCCGGGCTCAGAACACGTTCCTGAACGACCTTGAGGAATGGCTGTCCGGCCTGACCCGGCTGTCGTCCGGCGGCAGCCTTGGCGACGGCGAGAGTGGCGGTTCCGTGCCGGCCTATATCCAGGCCCTGCTGGAGCAGACAGCGGACAGCCTGGACGAGCTGCAACGCACCATCGCGCGCGGCGAGGACGGCCGCATCGCCACCCAGACCCAGATGCGCCAGCTTGTCGAAACGCTGGCCACCCTGGCCGAGCAGATGCGCACGGAACAGGCGGTGTTGCTGAAGCTGACCGAGAGCCATGCCGACCTGCGGCCGCTCATGCAACAACTCGTGGCCACCACCGAGCAGCAGGCCGGCGCCGCCCTTGACGACGCCACGCGCGGCCACATCCGCAACGCAGACGCCGCCGTGACCTATATCGCCAACGAACTGGCCAGCAACCGCGAACAGACGGTCAAGGAACTGCGCGCGGAGATCAAGCTGCTGGCCCGCACCATCGCCGCCGTCGCCGGCGTGCCGGAACAGCAGCGGCCCGGCTGAGCCGGCCCGGCACCGCCCGTCGGGCCGATCCGGGGGCCCCTGGGTCGGCGCCACATCGCATGAGAGGATCATGGCCAGCCAGAGCCGCCGCCGCTCCCGCCAGACCCTGGACATTTGGCCCGGCTTCGTGGACGTTCTGGCCACGCTGCTGATCATCGTGATGTTCGTGCTGATGGTGTTCGTGCTGGCCCAGTTCTTCATGGGCCAGGCGCTCAGCGGGCGCGATGCCGCGCTCGACCGGCTGCGCGCCGAGGTCTCGGACTATGAGGACCTGCTGGCCCTCGAACGCCAGGCCAACACCGACCTGCGGGCCAGCGTCGATCAACTCTCGCGCGATCTTCAGGCCGCCAACGCCCGCTGGGAGGCCCTGGCCGGCAGCGCCCGCGCCGGCGAGGTGGCCGAGGCGGAACTGGCGGAGGCGCTGGGCCTGCTGGACACCCAGCGCCAGACCATCTCCGACCTGGAAGCCGAACAGCGGGCGCTGTCCGACCGCCTGGACAGTGTCCTGGGCGACCTTTCGGCGCGCGAAAGCGCCCTGGCCCAGCGCGACACCCGCATCAACTCGCTGGAGACAGCGCTGGAGGACCGCGCCACCGCGATCGACGACCTGGAGGCGCGCCGTGCCGCGCTGGCGGAAGAGGTGGCCCGGCTGGAAGCCCTGAGCGAGAGCCTGTCGTCGGACCTGGATCTCGCTGGCGGAAGAGGTGGCCCGGCTGGAAGCCCTGAGCGAGAGCCTGTCGTCGGA
>CAYFTQ010000441.1:0-2420 GCA_964346035.1 uncultured Roseospira sp.
TTTATCCTCATAGTGCCGGCGGGCAAATGATTTAGCCTCTTCCCGCCGGCCGGCTGCTCCGACCGTATCGTCGCTGCGAAGCAACGCATGGCCCTTGGGCTTGCATCCGTAACTTGTATCGGTCAGGGACGGGTGATCCTACTGACACTCTTCATGGTGCTCCGTTGCAAGCTCGACATCCAGCACGCCCTGGGTTCGATGTCGGGCGCTCGGCGGCGCAATCCTGGCAGGCAGCCTGGGCCGCTCGCCCTACAGCCGGCGGGGCATCAGGACGGTGTAATCCAGGTCCAGAACGACATCCCCGGCGGTGGCGTCATCGCTGCGGTCGGGATAATCCTCGCAGGAGCGGTTCTTGACACCCACCGTGCGCACGCGCAGCGCGCCCACGTCGGCACGTCCGGCGATCTCCATGCGGTCCAGGATCTCCGACCAAGCATACAGCGTATCGCCGGCAAAGGTCGGGCTGACATGCGCACCGCCGTTGATGGCGGCGATGCGGAAGGCGTTGCCCAGGCCGTTGAAGGTCGCCGCCCGTGCCAAGCTGATGACGTGGCCACCATAGACCAGGCGCCGGCCCAGCGGCCCCTGGCCCTGGATGTGCTGGTTGAAATGCACCTTGGCGGTGTTCTGGTACAGGCGCGTGGCCATCTGGTGTTCGGCCTCCTCCAGCGTCATGCCGGTCTGGTGGTCGATGCGTTCGCCAACGCCGTAGTCCTCCCACAGGTCGTCCTGGCCGGCCAGGTCCGTATCATAGTCGTCCAGGTCCAGGTCCGCCGGCACGAACAGGTCGGCGGCCGGCACCGTCTCGGCCAGCGTTGGAACCGCCGGCGGCGCCAACGGGGCATCGCCGTCACCGGGCTGGCGCTTGCGCACCATGACCCAGCGCACATAATCCAGCACGGTGTCGTCGTCCTGATTCAGGCCGGTGGTCCGCACCCAGACCACACCGCTCTTGCGGTTGGAGTTCTCCTTCAGGCCGATGACCCGAGAGACCGCGCGCAGCGTGTCGCCGGCGTAGACCGGCACGCCGAAGCAGCATTCGGCGTATCCCAGGTTGGCCACGGCGTTGAGCGAGATGTCCGGCACGCTCTTGCCGAAAACGGTGTGGAACACAAGCAGGTCGTCCAGCGGCATGTCGTCCAGGCCCAGATCCTGGGCGAACTCGGACGACGAATGCAGGACGAACCGCGAACCGTAAAGAGACTGATACAGCGCCTGGTCGCCCTCCGTCATGGTCCGGGGGGTGGCGTGAACGATCTCCTGATCAAGGTGGAAGTCCTCGAAGAAGTTGCCGGGATTGGTCTTGCCCTTGGGCGTCACATCGGGGGTCATCGGGGCGTGCTCCAAGACGGGCCGAACGGGGAACAGGGGCGGCTCAGCCGGCCGCGTTCTTGGCGAGGTCGGCCTCCAGCGCCGCAATGGCCTCAGCCAGGGCAACCAGACGTCGGGCATTGGCGACATGCAGGTTCTCGACCAGCTTGCCGTCCACCACCACGACACCCTTGCCCTCACGCGTGGCCTCTGCGTGGGCCTCGATGATGCGGCGCGACCAGGCCACATCGTCCTCGCCGGGCGCGAAGACCCGGTTGGCGGTTGCCACCGTTTTGGGATGGATCAGTGTCTTGCCGTCGAAGCCCAGTTCCAGGCCCTGGCGACAGGCGGCCTCGAAGCCCTCGGCGTCATCGAGGTCGAGATAGACGCCGTCGACGATGGCCAGCCCGTGTGCGCGGGCCGCCAGCAGGCACAGCCCCAGAGAGGTGATCATGGGCAGCCGCATGGCGGTGTGGTGACAGTGCAGGTCCTTTGCCAGATCCGAGGTGCCCATGACGAATCCGCCCAGGCGCGCCGAGGCCCCGGCGATGGTCTCGGCATGCAGCATGCCCGGCGGTGTTTCCATCATGCACCAGATGGCCATGGACCCGGGCGCGCCGGCGGCGACCATGATGGCTTCCACCTGACGCACGGTGTCCGCGCTTTCGACCTTGGGGATCAGGATGCCGTCGGCACCGGCGGCGGCGGCGGCCACGATGTCGGCATGGCCCCAGGGCGTGTTGAGCCCATTGACGCGGATCAGGACCTCGCGCTGGCCGTACTGACCGGCGGCGGCGGCCACATTGGCGCGGGCCTGCTCCTTGGCGTCGGGAGCGACGGCATCCTCAAGGTCCAGGATCAGGCCATCGGCGGCCAGCGTTCTGGCCTTCTCCAGCGCGCGGGTGTTCGAGCCCGGCATGTAAAGCACGCTACGGCGCGGGCGAGCGGATGCGGCCATGGTGGATTGCCTCCTTGCACGACACGACAGGCGCGGGATACGACGGACCCGCGCCCCTGGTACGGTGCCCGACGGGGCGCCGACGGCGCGCAGACTATAAATCATCCGCCCGGCGTGGCAAGGTCGCCCCCGCCATCGCCCCCGCCATGGC
>CAYFTQ010000442.1:0-2416 GCA_964346035.1 uncultured Roseospira sp.
CCTTGGCCCCGCGCCCTGTCACGCCTATGTGGGGCGCAGTGGCGATGATGCGTGGTCGCGTGCTTGCGGGGGCGCCGGTCGGGCGTTATCCATGCGCGGCCAACCTGGCCGCGCACCGGCCCCATTGCTCATGAAGGGAGAGCCCCGAGACATGCCGAAGCTTGTGTTCATCGACCGCGACGAAACCCGCAAGGAGGTCGAGGTTCCCGACGGCCTGTCGGTCATGGAAGCCGCCCACCGCAACGACATCGACCTTGAAGGTGCCTGCGAGGGTTCGCTGGCCTGCTCGACCTGCCATGTCATCGTCGATCCGGCCTGGTTCGACAAGCTGTCCGAGCCGACCGAGGACGAGGAAGACATGCTGGATCTGGCCTTCGGGCTGGAGAAGACCTCGCGACTGGGCTGCCAGATCATCATGAGCGAGGAGCTTGACGGCCTGGTGGTGCGCCTGCCGGCCGAAACCCGCAACGCGATGGGGTAGGGATCGGGATCGACCCATGACTCAGTCCACGGACACGCACCTTCATCCGGAACCGGAGGCCCCCGAGGCCGTGCCCGATCTGGCCGAGGCGGACAGCCTGTTCGCCCGCCTGCGCAACGCCTGCAAGGCGGAATGGACGGCCTATGTCGAGCACGAGTTCGTGCGCCAGATGGGCGCCGGCACGCTGCGCGAGGCCAGCTTTCGCCACTACATGGGCCAGGACTATCTGTTCCTGATGCACTTCGCGCGCGCCTATGCGCTGGGAGTCTACAAGAGCGACTCGCTCGACGACATGCGCCGCATGGGCGAGGGCATGGCCTCCATCCTCGACGAGATGGGCCTGCACGTGAAGTACTGCCAGGGCTGGGGGCTGTCGCCAGAGGACCTGGAGCGACTGCCGGAGGCCAAGGCCACCATGGCCTATACCCGCTTCGTGCTGGAACGCGGCATGGCCGGCGACCTGCTGGACCTGAACGTCGCGCTGGCGCCGTGCGTCATCGGCTATGCGGAGATCGGCGCCCGCCTGCTGGCCCAGGTGGACCCCGAGGACGCCCACCCCTACGACGCCTGGATACGCGAATACGGCGGCGCCGGCTATCACCAGGTGGCCCGCGACGCGGTCGAGACCCTGGACCGCCTGCTGGTCTCGCGCGGGGGCGAGGGTCGCATGCCGGGCCTGATCGACACCTTCCGCAAGGCCACCATCCTGGAGGCCGACTTCTGGCACATGGGGTTGACGCTTGCCGACTGAAGCCGCGCCCACGGACGCTCCGGCCGGCCCGGATCTGGAGCCGGGCCGGGGCCGACGCGCGGTGGTGGCCATGTCGGGCGGCGTGGACAGTTCGGTCACCGCCGGCGTGCTGGCCGAGGCCGGTTATGACGTCATCGGCCTGACCATGCAGCTTTACGACCACGGTCAGGCGGTGCCGGGCGGGCGCACCTGCTGCGCCGGCCAGGACATCCAGGACGCCCGACGCGTCGCCGAACGCCTGGGCGTGGACCATTACGTTCTGGACTACGAGGGCAGTTTCCGGCGCGACGTCATGGACCGCTTCGCCGACGGCTATGTCCGGGGCGAGACGCCGGTCCCCTGCGTGCTGTGCAACCAGACGGTCAAGTTCCGCGACCTGCTGGGCGCCGCCCGCGACCTGGACGCCGACATCCTGGCCACCGGCCACTATGCCCGCCGGTTGTCGGACGACGACGGCGCGCCCGGGCTGTGGCGCGGACGTGACGCCGGCAAGGACCAAACCTATTTCCTGTTCGCCACCACGCGCGAACAACTGGCCATGCTGCGCTTTCCGCTCGGCACCCTGACCAAGGACCGCACCCGCGCGCTGGCCGCGCGCTATGGTCTGCCGGTCGCGGACAAGGCCGAAAGCCAGGACATCTGCTTCGTGCCCGGCGGCGACTATGCGCGGGTGGTGGAGCGCCTGCGCCCGGGCGCGCTGGAGCCCGGCGAAATCGTGGATGCCGCCGGGCGCGTGCTGGGCCGTCACGACGGCATCATCAACTTTACGGTCGGACAGCGCCGCGGCCTGGGCATCGGGGGCACGGCCGAGCCGCTCTATGTCATCCGGCTGGATCCGGACCGCCACCGCGTCGTTGTCGGTCCCGCCGCCCTGCTGGGGCGGGTGGCGTTCACCATCAGCGATCTCAACTGGCTGGGGCCAGGGACGGCGATGCCGCCCGAGGGCGTTCGGGCCATGGTGAAAATCCGCAACACCTTCGATCCGATCGCGGCCCGCGTGGCGCCGCTGGCCGATGGCCGCGCGACGGTAACGCTGGAGACGCCGGCGCGCGGCGTTGCGCCCGGCCAGGCGTGCGTTCTGTACGATGGCGGGCGGGTTCTGGGCGGCGGCTGGATCGAGCGCGAGGTGGCGCCCGATCCAGCCAACCGCCGCGACGCGGCCTAATACACTGACAAAGACAAGG
>CAYFTQ010000443.1:0-2416 GCA_964346035.1 uncultured Roseospira sp.
GGGCTCGGACCAGCATCGCGGCTGGTTCCATTCCTCGCTGCTGGTCAGCTGCGGCACGCGCGGTCGCCCGCCCTATCAGGCTGTTCTGACCCACGGCTTCATTCTGGACGAAAAGGGCGAGGACAAAATGTCCAAGTCCAAGGGCAACGTCATCGCGCCCAAGGACGTCTGGGAGGACATGGGCGCCGATATTCTGCGCTTGTGGGTGGTCTCGTCGGACTATTCCAACGATCTGCGCTTCGGCAAGTCGATCCTCAAGCAGGTCGGCGACAGCTATCGCCGCCTGCGCAACACCCTGCGCTTCATGCTGGGCAGCCTTGAGGGCTTTTCCGAGGCCGAGTGCATGGCGGTCGAGGACATGCCCGAGCTGGAACGCTGGGTCCTGCACCGTCTGACGGAGCTGGACGCGCAGGCCCGCCAGTGCATCGAGGATTTCGACTTTCACACCCTGTTCCAGGAGCTGCTGGGCTTCTGCGGCTCCGACCTGTCGGCGTTCTATTTCGACATCCGCAAGGACGCCATCTATTGCGACGCGCCCGACGATCCGCGCCGGCGGGCAGCGCGCACCGTGCTGGACATCCTGTTCGACCATCTGGTCCGTTGGCTGGCGCCGTTCATCTGCTTCACCGCCGACGAGGCCTGGCTGGAGCGTCACCCCGGTGAGGGCGAGACCGTTCACGACACGCTGTTTCCGGCGGTGCCGGCCCGGTGGCGCGACGACGCCCTGGCGGAGAAGTGGGCGCGGGTGCGCAGGCTGCGCCGGGTCGTCACCGGCGCCCTTGAGGTGGCCCGCGCCGACAAGCGCATCGGCGCCAGCCTTCAGGCCCATCCCGTGGTCCATGCCGACGCCGAGCTTGTGGCCGCCTGCGAGGGGCTGGGCATGGCGGATTTGTGCATCGTCTCGGACATCACCCTGAAGGCCGGCGAGCCCGCGCCCGAGGGCGCCTTTCGCCTGGAGGGCGAGGAGGGAGTCGCCGTCGTGGTGACCCTGGCCGAGGGCCGGAAGTGCCAGCGCTGCTGGAAGGTGCTGCCCGATGTCGGCGGCCACGCTCACGAGGGCGTGTGCGGCCGCTGCGACGACGCGCTGGGGCGGCTGCCGGCCCAACCCCGGCCCGTGGAGGCCGGCTAGATGGCGGCGGCGGGCGGGGCGCCGCGCGGCCCCCTGGCCGTTGGCCTGGTGATCGCGGCCGTCGTGGTCCTGCTGGATCAGGCCACCAAGTATGCCGTCTTCGCCTGGATCCGGCCGGCCGTCATGGATGGGCTGGAGATCACCGGCTTTTTCAATCTGGTGCGGGTCTGGAACCAGGGGGTCAGTTTCGGCCTGTTCGCCTCCGGCTCGCCCTGGACCCCGGTGCTGCTGAGCGGGCTGGCGCTGGCCGTTTCGGGGGCGCTGGTCTGGTGGTTGCGCCGCGCCGACAGCCCGCGCCTGGTATGGGCGCTGGGCCTGATCATCGGGGGCGCGCTGGGCAACGCCATTGACCGCTCGCTGTACGGCGCGGTCATGGACTTTCTCGATTTCCACTGGGCCGGGTATCACTGGCCGGCCTTCAACATCGCCGATTCGGCCATCTCGGTCGGCGCCGTGCTGCTGGTTTGGGATGCCTTGTCGGGCGACGGGAAATCGCCTAAGACTTCTTCCGAGTGAATCGGCGCCTCCGGTCCCGCAGGGGCCGAACGCCACGATATAGTCCGGGGGAGCGAAGACATGCGAGCCTTGATCGCCGGTGCCGTCGCGACCGTCCTGGCGGTGTCCGTGGGCGGCTGTGGCAACACTCAGAAGGCGCTCGGGCTGGAGCGTGAAGCGCCGGACGAATTCGCAGTGGTGACACGCGCTCCGCTTAGCCTGCCGCCGGAATACAACCTGAAGCCGCCGCGCCCGGGCGCGCAGCGCCCGCAGGAAGTCTCCACCCGTGATCGCGCGCGCCGGGTCGTGACCGGTCAGGCCGGGCGCGAGAACGCCGTGCGCGCGGCGTTGCCCGACGGCGTCACGGAGGGTGAACGCGTGCTGCTGCAACGGGCCGGGACGGATCAGGCGATTGCCAACATCCGCGAGATCGTGGACGAGGAAACCAGTGCCCTGACGCGCGAGAGCGAGGGCTTCGCCAACGCGCTGCTGTTCTGGCGTGAACCGGAAAGCTACGGAACCGCCGTGGATGCCGCCGCCGAAAGCCGCCGCCTGCGTGCCACCCAGGCGCTGGGCCAGCCGGTCACGACGGGCGCCTCGCCGTCCATCAAACGGCGTGAACGCGGCATTCTGGAAGGGGTTTTCTAAGAGCCCGTGCGGAAAGTTCCGAAAGCCGCACTATGGTGTAGCTTCTATCCGGAACGACGTGCCATATGCCGTGTACCTAGCCATATGCCGTGTACCGAACGGCTTTCCGGACAGACACCAAGGCCCGACAGGCTGTGTCGTCGC
>CAYFTQ010000444.1:0-2408 GCA_964346035.1 uncultured Roseospira sp.
GATCCAGCGGATGGACGCCGTCCACCCCGGCGATGGCCTCGACGCAGGCGACCCCCTCGTGACTGGCCTTGTGCGCCAGCCAGGGCGGTCCGGCAACGTCGCCGATGGCGTAGATCCCGGGCTCGGCCGTGCGGCCGAAGCCATCCGTGACGATGTGGCCCCGGTCCACCTCGACCTTCGTCGCCTCCAGGCCCAGATCCTCGACGTTGCCGACGATGCCCACGGCCAGAATGACCCGATCCACCGTGATGTCGCGGGTCCTGCCGTCCGGCCCGGCGAGGGTGGCGGTGACGGAAGCTTCGCCCTTTTTCAGGGCCTTGACCTGGGTTTCGGTGTGGACCTTCAGGCCCTGGGCCTCGAACGCCTTGCGCGCGAAGGCGGAAATCTCGGGGTCCTCTGCCGGAACGATGCGGTCCATGACCTCGATTACCGTCGTCTCCGCGCCCATGGCGTGATAGAAGCTGGCGAACTCGATCCCGATGGCGCCGGAGCCCACCACCAGGACCGAGCCGGGCAGGCTTTCCGGCACCATGGCTTCCTTGTAGGTCCAGACCCGCGTGCCGTCCGGCTCCAGGCCGGGCAGGACCCGCGCTCGCGCACCGGTGGCGATAATGATGTGTTCGGCACCGAGGGTCCCAACGTCCTGGCCGTCCTTCGTCACCACCACCCGGCCGCCACCCTGAAGGCGCGCCTGGCCGTCGATGACCTTGACCTTGTTCTTTTTCAGCAGATGCGCCACGCCCTTGCTGAGCTGGCCGGCGACCGCGCGCGAGCGTTTGACCACAGCCGCCATGTTGACGCGGACTTCGCCGGAGACCTCCAGCCCGAAGTCTCCGGCGTGCTGGATGGCGCGTCGGATCTCGGCCGTGCGCAGCAGGGCCTTGGTGGGGATGCAGCCCCAGTTCAGGCAGATGCCGCCCAGGTGTTCGCGCTCCACCACGGCGGTCTTCAGGCCCAGTTGCGCGGCGCGGATGGCGGCCACGTAGCCGCCCGGGCCGCCGCCGATGACAATAACGTCGAAATGATCACTCACGGACGAGTCTCCAAGACTGGGCGGGGGGCGGCCGGTGTGGGGTACACATTGGCACGATGGCCGCGCGCGTCCAGGGGCACGCGCGGCTACAGGCCGGAAAGCCCGCCGCGCCGATAGGGACGCAGGTCCAGCGCCGGCCGCCGGCCGCTTATGAGGTCGGCGGTCACGCGCGCCGAGCCGGTCGCCAGTGTCCATCCCAGCGTGCCGTGGCCGGTGTTCAGGAACAGGTTCTCCAGCCCGGGCGCAAGACCAAGGTAGGGCAGCCCATGCGGCGTGGACGGCCGCAGGCCGCACCACGGCGCGACCTCGTGGAACGAGCCGGCGCGCGGGAACAGGGCGCGGGCGTGGCGCGTGGCCAGCGCCACACGACGCTGGTCCAGGGTCTCGGACCAGCCTTCGAAGGCGGCCGTGCCGGCGCAGCGCAGGCGCTCGCCCAGCCGCGCATAGACCATGCGGTGGGCGTCGTCGATGATCGGCCGGCCGGGCACCGCGTCGGGCGCGGCACCGGCGGTGTCCAGGGTGATGGAGTAGCCCTTGGTCGGGTAGATCGGCAGGGACAGGCCGATGGTTCGCGTGACCATGGGCGAGACGCTGCCCAGCGCCAGGACGACGGCATCAGCGGTGATGGGGCCCACGCTTGTGGTCGCGCCCAGAACGCGGCTGTGGCGGCCACCGAGTGTCCGGTAAAGGCCGTGGACCGTGATGCCATAACGAACCTGGGCGCCGTGGCGCTCGGCATCGGCGATCATGGCGCGGGTGAACAGGTGGGCGTCGCCGCTCTCGTCCCCGGGGCAGAACACGGCTCCGGCCAGTGCGGGCGCGGCGTCGGTCAGGGCCGGCTCAAGGGCTACGGCCTCCGCCACCGACACGGCGCGGCGCTCCAGCCCGGCGGCCGCCATCAGGTCGGTGACGCGGGCGGCATGGGCCACGGCGTGTCGGTCGCGATAGATGTGCAGCAGACCGTTCGCGCGCGCGTCATAGGCAGGTGCGACCGTCTCGCGCAGCCAGGCCAGGCAGTCCCGGCTATGCAGGGCCAGGCGGGTGATGTGTTCCAGCGTGCTCCGCCAGGCACCGGGCCGGCTGGCCAGCATGAAGCGCAGGCCCCAGCCCCACAGTGGCCGATCAAAGGCCAAGCGGTAGAGCGGCAGTTTGAGGGGGACGTCGGACCGCCCCAGCCAGGTCAGCAGCTTGACCAGGGTTTCGGGAGACGCCCAGGGCTCACCATGGCTGGCGGCCAACTGACCACCGTTGGCAAAGCTGGTCTCCAGGCCGGGCGCGCTCTGCCGATCCACGACCGTCACGGCATGGCCGTCGCGCGCCAGCAGACAGGCGGTGGTTGCGCCGACCACGCCGGCACCGAGAACGAGAACCTTCA
>CAYFTQ010000445.1:0-2377 GCA_964346035.1 uncultured Roseospira sp.
GCTGGGCTGGCTGCCCTCGTTCGGGCGCGGCCCGACGGTGGATCTGGGCTGGTGGACCACCGGCCTGTTGTCCTGGGACGGCCTGAAGGCCCTGATCCTGCCGGCCATCACGCTGGGCCTGTTCCAGATGACGCTGATCATGCGGCTGGTGCGCGCCGAAATGCTGGAGGTGCTGCGCACCGATTACATCAAGTTCGCCCGCGCCCGTGGCCTGAGCGCGCGCGCCGTCAACTTCGGTCACGCCCTGAAGAACACGCTGGTTCCGGTCATCACCATCACCGGCCTGCAACTGGGCAGCGTGATCGCCTTTGCCATCATCACCGAGACGGTGTTCCAGTGGCCGGGCATGGGGCTGCTGTTCATTCAGGCCATCGAGTTCGTCGATATTCCGGTGATGGCCGCCTATCTGGTCCTGGTCGCCTTTCTGTTCGTGGTCATCAACCTGATCGTGGACATGCTTTATTTCGTTGTTGATCCGCGCCTGCGCGTGGGCAAGCCCGGCACCGTCGGCGGGGGTGGCTGACATGAGCCCGTCCCCCCCGGACATCGCCCTTGAGGGGCCGGAGACGGTGCGCGCCCGCCTGCGCGATGCGCTGTGGCGGGCGTGGGATTCCGACCTGCTGTATTCGTTCCTGCGCTCGCCGGTCACCATCCTGGCCGCCGTCGTGGCCCTGGGCCTGATCGGGTCCGCGCTGGCCGCGCCCCTGATCGCGCCGACCAACCCCTTCGCCCTGGAAACGCTGGACCTGATGGCCGCCTTCACGCCGCCGCTGTGGGCCGAGGGCGGCGATCCGGCCTTTCTGCTGGGCACCGACGACCAGGGCCGGGATCTGCTCTCGGCCATCCTGTACGGCATGCGCATATCCTTGTTCGTCGGCTTCGCCTCTGTCGTCTTCGCCATGGTCCTGGGGGTCGGTCTGGGGCTGCTGGCGGGCTATGCCGGCGGCTGGATCGACGGCCTGCTGATGCGCATCGCGGACGTGCAGATCTCGTTTCCGGCCATCCTGATCGCGCTTCTGATCGACGGTGTCGCGCGCGGCATCCTGCCGCGCGAGGTTCATCACGAGGTCGCCGTCTGGGTCATCATCTTCGCCATCGGCGCCCCCGGCTGGGTGCAGTACGCCCGCACCGTGCGCGGCTCCACCATGGTCGAGAAGAACCGGGAATATGTCATGGCGGCGCATATCATGGGGGTGCATCCGGTCCTGATCGCGTTGCGCCATGTTCTGCCCAACGTCATGGGGCCGGTGCTGGTGATTGCGACCATACACCTGGCCATCGCCGTCATCACCGAGGCCACGCTGTCCTTCCTGGGCGTCGGGCTGCCTCCGACGGAGCCGTCGCTGGGCACGCTGATAAGGATCGGCAACGACTTCCTGTTCTCGGGCGAATGGTGGATCACCATCTTCCCCGGCGTCGCGCTGGTGCTGCTGGTGCTGTCGGTCAACCTGCTGGGCGACTGGCTGCGCGACGCCCTGAATCCGAAGCTCAGGTGAGGGGGGAGACGATGACCGCCCCCCTCCTGTCCGTGCGCGACCTGCGGGTCGAGTTCCCCACCCGGCGCGGCATCCTGACCGCCGTGGACGGCGTTTCGTTCGACATCATGCCGGGCGAGATCCTGGGGGTGGTGGGCGAATCGGGCGCCGGCAAGTCGCAGACAGGCGCCGCCATCATCGGCCTGCTGGAGCCCCCCGGCCGCGTCGCCGGCGGTGAAATCCGGCTCCGGGGCGAGCGCATCGACACCCTGGGGCCGGAGCGCCTGCGCGCCATTCGCGGCCGCCGCATCGGGGCCGTGTTCCAGGACCCGCTGACCAGCCTGAACCCGCTCTATACCATCGGCTTTCAGCTTACCGAGACCATGCGGACCCACCTGGACCTGAGCGAGCGGCAAGCCCGCGCCCGCGCCGTGGAGTTGCTGGGCGAGGTCGGCATTCCCTCGCCGGCGGAGCGGCTGGACGCCTATCCGCACCAGTTCTCCGGCGGCATGCGCCAGCGCGTGGTGATCGCGCTGGCGCTGTGCGCCAATCCGGGCCTGATCATCGCCGATGAGCCCACAACCGCCCTCGACGTCTCCATTCAGGCGCAGATCACCGCGCTGCTGAAGCGGCTGTGCCGCGAGCACGACACCGCCGTCATGCTGATCACCCACGACATGGGCGTGATCGCCGAGACCGCCGACCGCGTCGCCGTGCTCTATGGTGGCCGGCTGGCCGAGGTCGGGCCGGTGGACGCGGTCGTCAATCGGCCGCTGCATCCCTATAGCGCCGGCTTGATGGCCTGCATCCCCACAACACACGAGCGCCCCGACCGCCTGGCCCAGATCGAGGGTACCATGCCCGCCATCGGCACCGTGCCCGCAGGCTGCGCCTTTCACCCG
>CAYFTQ010000446.1:0-2376 GCA_964346035.1 uncultured Roseospira sp.
AGGGGGCACGGGGCCTTGCCGGGCCGCTCGGCTCGGCATGTGTCAGCCCGTCATGGCGAAGGCTACGGCGTTCACGAACAGGCTGATGGTGAAGGCCAGCACGGTCACCCCGGCGGCCGACCACCAGGGCACCTCCAGTGCGTGGCGCGCCAGGCCGGCGGTGATCATCAGCGAGGCCAGGATAATCATCAGGCCGAAGGCACTGGCCGCGTCGGCGGCGATCATGTCCAGGCGAGCAATCATGCCAAGCGGCAGGATGATCAGTCCGATCGGAAGTTGCACCCAGTTCAGGGGCACCAGGAACCGGAAAACGCGCGCCTGCACGCCCAGGATGGGCGCCAGGGTCAGCATGAGAACCGGCAGAGCGGTCCAGTCGATGACGTAGGCGCTCAACTCTATGGCCAGATAGCGTACCGGATGCACCGTCGCCGCGAGGTCCAGGACCACCAGGTCCATGCTCAGGTGGATCAGGTAGATCGGCAGCAGGGCCACCGCCACCCAGAACGATTTCAGCAGGCCGTCCGGGCTGGCATCGAAGTGGTCGAGACCGCCGCCGTCCAGGCGGGCGAGACGGGACAGGCCATGCAGCGCGGCCGCGATTTCGGGGATGCTCAGGGGCGGCATGGCGATTCCGGGCTCGGGGCAAGCATGCCGGAGACGAACCGGGCGTAGATCGCCGTCAACGACTCCAGGTCGTCAAGCGTGACATGCTCGTCAGCCTGATGGATGGTGCGGTTGACCAGTCCGAACTCCGCCACGGCGGCGATGTCCTTGATGAAACGGGCGTCCGAGGTGCCGCCGGACGTGGACAACGCGGGCCGGCGTCCGGTTACGGCTTCGGCCGCGGCCACCAGATGGTCCGACAGGGGACCGGGCGGGGTAATGAAACTCTCACCCGAGATGGAGGCCGACAGGTCGAACGTACCCGGGCCGTCACCTTGAACCCGGGCGCATACCTGGCACAGGTGTTGGGCCAGGCCCTGGCCGCTGTGGCGGTCGTTGAAGCGGATGTTGAAGCGGGCCTCGGCGCGCGCCGGAATGACGTTGGTGGCCGGATTGCCCACGTCAACGCTGGTCAGCGTCAGGGTCGAGGGCTGGAAATGGTCCGTGCCGTGATCCAGGGGCGCGGCGGTCATGGCCGTCAGCATTGCCAGCAGGCGCGGGATCGGGTTGTCGGCCAATTCGGGATAGGCTGCGTGGCCCTGCGTGCCATTGACCGTGAGCACGGCGTTGAGGCTGCCGCGACGGCCGATCTTCACCATCTCTCCGAGGGCCGAGGGATTGGAGGGCTCACCCACCAGACAGGCGTCGATGGTCTCGCCCTCGGCGGTCAGGGTTTCCACCATGCGGCGGGTCCCGTTCGTGGCGGGTCCTTCCTCGTCGCCGGTGATCAACAGGCTGATGCGGCCGGCGAGCCGGCCGCCGGCCCGCAGGTGGCGGGCGACGGCGGCCACGAAGGCGGCGATGGCGCCCTTCATGTCGGCAGCGCCGCGACCGTACAGGCGGCCGTCCTCGACCACGGCGGCGAAGGGGTCGCGGGTCCAGCCCTGGCCCGCCGGCACGACGTCGGTATGGCCGGCGAAGCACAGATGCGGCCGGCCGTCGCCGATCCAGGCATACAGGTTGTCGATGTCCGGTGTGCCCGGCTGGCTGAACGGCATGCGCCGGCAGGAAAAGCCGAGCGCCGCCAATGCCGCCTGCAACACGTCTAGCGCGCCATCGTCGGCGGGCGTGACGCTGCGTCGCCGGATCAGCGCCTGCGCCAGCGCGAGCGCGCCTAATCGACCGGCTGGAAGCGGCCACGCTCGTCAAGCCGGGAATTGCGCCGGCCGATGCTGGCCCGCAAACCGATGGCCTCCAGCGGCTCGTGTCCGCCCCGGAAAGGCTGGACGGCGCGATCACCGAAGCCGTTGCCGCCCAGACCCGGCACCCCGTTTCGGCCGTCGGGCGCATCACGGCCAGCTTTGACGGACGCATCCGCTATTGCACGGGCACCGTGATCACCGAGCGGGTTGTGCTGACAGCCGCCCACTGCGCCTTCTCGCGCGGCGCCGACCTGACCGGAAAGCGCGGCTTTGCCGACTGGGTGCTGTTCCAGCCGCAATACAAGGGCGAGCGCGGTGCGGGCAACTGGGCGGGCGAACGCGCCTATATCCTGAGCGGATGGAAAGCTCCCGCGCCCGGCACCGGCGCCGGGGCGCATGATTTTGCCTTCATCCGCCTCGATGCTCCGATCTCGCACGTGACAGGCACCGCTGGCCTCCTCGCCAACACGGTTCCGGACGGGCCGTTTTCCAGCCTCGGCTATCCGCGCCGTCCCGGATCGGGCTTCGAATTCGACGGGCGGTTCCTGTTCGCCAGCACCGGCCAACGCCT
>CAYFTQ010000447.1:0-2354 GCA_964346035.1 uncultured Roseospira sp.
GATCGATTCCCGCACCATCCTGGGCGAAGCCGGGGCGGAGCAACTCGTCGGCCAGGGCGACATGCTCTACATGGCCGCCGGCGGACGCATCACGCGCGTTCATGGCGCCTTTGTCTCGGATCGCGAGGTCGAGGCCCTGGTGGCCCAGCTCAAGCGCCAGGGCGAACCGGAATACGTCCATTCCATCATCGAGGAGAGCGAGGACGGCGTGCCGATCATGGACGACGACGGCCCGGCCGGGGGCATCGGCCCGGATGGCGCGGGCGTCATGCCGGGCGAAGGCTCCGGCGACGATCTCTATGACCAGGCGGTGGCGCTGGTGCTGCGCGAGAACAGGGTGTCGGTCAGCTTCATCCAGCGCCACCTTCAGATCGGCTACAACCGCTCGGCCCGCATCGTGGAACGCATGGAGGCGGAGGGCTTCATCAGCGCGGCCAACCATGTCGGCAAGCGCGACATCCTGGGGCGCGGCCGCCTGGGTGGCAGCGCCAGCGATGGCGCGGACACCCAAGACTAGGCACCCGGTGCGACCGCAAGGCGGGGGCGGGTCCTTGTCCCCGGCAGGCCAGGATCAGAAGCCGCTTTCGCGCACCAGCACGGCGAGCGCGGTGCGCCAGGCGCGAGCTAGCAGGCTTTGCCGCGTGCCCGCCAGGCGGGCAACGCCCCGTTGCTTGCGCTCGGCCTTCGGGGCGCCCGCCGGGTCGTTTGGGGCAAGATACACGCGATAGACCGGGCTCACCGGAACGGGGCGGTCGCGGGCATCGCGCCGAACGGCGATCGGCCCCCCGCTTTCACCCGATAGCCACGGGTCGTCCAGCACGGTCACGGCGGCGGCCTCGATGGCGGCCACCGTCACCGGCGTGGGCGCCCTCAAGGGATCAGGCGGATAGACGCGACCGACGGCGCCCACGCTGAGGCGGCCCAGGTCGTCCGCGCCGACATAGGCGGTCAGACGGGATGCCGCGTCTTCGGCCACCACCCGCCCCAGGGGCGTGCGCTCGTCCACCCAGCGCCCCGGCGTCAAGTGCGCCGGCACATCGCGCAGCGTGCCCGACAGCGGCGCGGTTACCTCCAGGCGCGCCTGACGCGCCAGCAGGCCGCGCCGTTCCGCCAGGGTCTCCGAAAGGCGCTGGGTCAGAACGCCGACATCGCCGCTGGCCTCGGGGTCGAGCGCGCGCCGCCGGATCTCATGCTGCAGCGCCGCCATTCGCAGCGTTGCCAGATGAAGGCGGCGGCCCAGTTCTGGGCTCTCCAGGCGAAGGATCGTGGCGCCCGCCGCCACCGTCTCCCCCGGCGCCATCAGGACGGACGCCACCCGGGACGGCACCGGGGGATACAGTGTGACGGTCCGCGCCGCCTCCATGACCACCGGGGCGCGGATGTGTCCCTGCCAAGGGACAACCAGGACCGCCCCCAGGCCACCCAGCGCGAACAGCGAGACGATCAGGTTGCGGGTCGGGCGGATCTCGCGGCGCAGCGTCCACCACGCCTTGATCTCGTCGGCCAGCGGGCGGGCGATGAACCAGGCCAGTTCAACCACCATAAGAAACAGACCCAGAACCTTGAAAACCAGGTGGTAGACCAGCAGTGCGATGCCCAGGAACAGGAAGAACCGCCAGACCCATGTCGCCCAGGCATAGACGACCAGGCCCCGCATCAGGCGCGGCGACAGGGCCTCCGGCGGCGGCCGGCGGAGCCCGAACAGGGCCTCGCGCAGGCGCCAGCGCCCCAGCGCGAAGCCGCGCGATTGCAGGTTCTGCACCCCCAGCCAGTCGGACAGCAGATAATAGCCGTCGAACCGAAGAAACGGGTTCAGATTGATGGCCAGGGTCAAGACCCACGTCACGGTCGCCAGCAGAAAGCAGGCGGCGCGCACCGGTCCGTCCGGCAGGAAAGACCACGCCAGCGTCGCCCAGGCCGCCAGCACGAGTTCCGCCGCCATGCCGGCGGCCCCGATCTGAAGGCGGGCGCGCCGGCTGGTCAGGCGCCAGGCGTCCGAGGTATCGGTGTACAGTACGGGCCACAGGACCAGCAGAGCCACGCCCATGCTGGGCACCCGGCAGCCGTGCCGCCGCGCCGCCAGGGCGTGGCCCAGTTCGTGGATCACCTTGGCGCCCATCAGGGCCAGCGCCGCCCAGGCCGCGCCCTCGACCGACAGGAAGCCGACGAACGTATGCACGAATGCGTCCCACTGGCGCGCCACCATCAACAGGCCCAGAACGGCCGCCATCGCGCTCGCCAGCACGAAGCCGTGCGAGAACAGCGGCCGGGCCAGCGGCAGCAGGCGCGCCAGCAGCGGGTCGGGCCGCAGCAGCGGCAGGCGCAGGAACAGATAATTCCTCAACAGCCACGAC
>CAYFTQ010000448.1:0-2345 GCA_964346035.1 uncultured Roseospira sp.
AACAGTCTCGGTGCCGGTGCCGGTGCCGGTGCCGGTGCCGGCGCGGGCACGCGAACCGCCGCGCTGCCGCCGGGACCGCCCGAGAGCCAGTACCAGCATGCCTTCTCGTTGCTGCGCCAGGGCAGTTTCGACTCCGCCGAGGGCGCCTTCTCCGCCTTCATCGACGCCCATCCGGATCACACCCTGGCCGGCAACGCCCAGTACTGGCTGGGCGAGACGCACTACGCCCGCGGCAACTACGAAGCGGCCGCGCGTGCCTTCGCCAAGGGCTTCAAGGACTATCCGGCCGGCTCCAAGACGCCGGACAACCTGTTCAAGCTGGGCATGTCGATGTCGGCCCTTGGCAAGACACGCGAGGCCTGCGCCGCGTTCCAGAAACTGCGCGGAGACTATCCCGACGTCGCCGGCACGCTGTCGCGCCAGGTGGCCGACCAGATGGCACGCAACGACTGCTAGGCGGGGCGGGCGCATGGCCGACGGGGCCGACGACGCGCCACCGCTGGATGGCGCCCGCTTCGCGACCCTGATGGCCGCGCTGGAACCGTTCGGCCCCGCGCCGCGGCTGGCGGTGGGGGTCTCTGGCGGACCGGATAGCCTGGCCCTGGTGCTGCTGGCGGCGGACTGGGCCGGGGCGCGCGGCGGCCGGGTCACGGCCCTGACCGTGGACCATGGCCTGCGTCCCGACGCCGCCGACGAGGCCCGCAGGGTGGCCGGCTGGATGGCGGCGGCCGGCGTGGACCATCAGACCCTGACCATCGCGGCGCCGGTGCCCGCCTCCGGGGTACAGGCATGGGCGCGAGCGCGGCGCCTGGATGCCCTGGAAGCGGCCTGCCGACGCCTTGGCGTGATCGACCTGTTGCTGGCGCATCATTGCGACGATCAGGCCGAAACCGTGCTCCTGCGCCTGGGCCGGGGCAGCGGGCCGGACGGCCTGGCGGCGATGGCGCCCGAGAGCTGGCGAAGCGGGGTCCGGCTTCTGCGCCCGCTGCTGGCGGTTCCGGCGACGGCCACCCGGGCCTGGCTGGCGGCGCGCCGACAGCCCTGGATCGAGGACCCCAGCAACGCCGATCCCGCCTATCAGCGGGTGAGGCTGCGCCGGTTGGCGCCGGCGCTCGAGGGCGCCGGGCTGGCGGCGGCCGGGCTGGCCCTGACCGCCGCGCGCGCCGCCGAGGCACGCGCCGAGCGGGCCGATCGCATAGCCGCCCGGCTGGTGATGGCGGTGACCCTGCACCCCGCCGGCTTCGCCACGGTTTCGGCGTCGCCACTGCTGGCGCCACCCGACAGCGAAGCCCGGGCCGCCCTGGGGCGCCTGCTGGCCTGTCTGGGGGGCCTGTCGCGGCCGCCGACCGAGGCGGCGCTGGCGCGACTGCTGGCGCGCCTGCGCGCCGGTGACCCTCGGGGCGCCTCACTGGGGCGCTGCCGCTGGCTGGCGCGCCCGCCGGACCCGGACGGCGCGCGTTGGCTGGTCTGTCGCGAGAGACGCCATCTGCCCGCCCCGCTCGGCCTGGAAGCCCTGGCCGCCCAGCCGGCCCGGCGCTGGGACGGCCGCTTCTTGTACTCCCTGCCGGCGCCGATCGGCTCGGCCGGACCCTGGCGCGGCTGGACGCTGGCCCCCCTTGGACGCGCGCAGGCGCCGGCCCCCGGTGCGCTGGCGCTGGCGTCCGTGCCGGCGCCGGCGCGGGTCTCGCTGCCGGTCCTGTTCGGGCCGGATGGTGGCGTTTATGTCCCGAACGGATTGGGTTATGCTGAGGAGTCGCCCGGAGCGCCCGGGCTGATGGCGCGCTTCGCGCCCTGTGTCGCACTCACCGAGGGACGCGCGCGGCTTGCATCAGACGCTCGGACGCCTATGTGATTTGAACCATGGCAAAGACGGCGCGGACGGGCGCGGCATACGCCGGGTTCGCCGCCAACGAGAAGGGTTCCGACCTTGAACTTCAGCCGCAATCTCTTGATGTGGATCATCATTTCGGTTCTTCTGGTGGCGTTGTTCAACGTCTTCCAGGGCACCGCGCCGCAGACCTCGACCAATCAAATCTCGTATTCGGAGTTCATCACCCGGGTGCAGAGCAACGAGGTCAAGGATGTCACCATCAAGGGTGAAAGCATTTCGGGCACCATGGTCAATGGTGGCGCGTTCAAGACCTTCGCGCCCCCGGATTCCAACGTGGTGCCGACCCTGCGCGAGCACGGCGTCAACATCTCGGCGCTGCCGTCCAAAGACGATTCGCCCTCGATCTGGAGCATTCTGATCTCCTGGTTCCCGATGCTGCTGCTGATCGCGGTATGGATTTTCTTCATGCGGCAGATGCAGGGCGGCGGCGGCAAGGCGATGGGCTTCGGCAAGT
>CAYFTQ010000449.1:0-2335 GCA_964346035.1 uncultured Roseospira sp.
GCCAGGAACCGCGCCCGCACTATGTCGGGCACAGGGCGCGTCTGCGGGCGCGGTTCCTGGCTGATCCGGAGGGGCTGCCGGACTATGAAATGCTTGAAATGCTGCTGTTCCTGGCCCAGCCCAGGGGTGATGTGAAGCCCCTGGCCAAGATCCTTCTGGACCGCTTCGGCAGCTTCGCCGAGGTGGTGGCCGCCGAACCCGCGCGCCTGCGTCAGGTCAAGGGTCTGGGTGATGCCGGCGTGGCGGCAATCAAGACGGCGGAGGCTGCGGCCGTCCGTCTGCTGCGCGAGCGCATGCGGGAACGGCCCCTGCTGTCATCATGGGACCGCCTGCTGGACTACTGCCGGGCCAGCATGGCCTATCGCGAGATCGAACAGTTCCGCATTCTGTTCCTGGATACCCGCAACCGCCTGATCGCCGACGATCTGCAACAGAAGGGCACGGTCAACCACACGCCCGTCTATCCGCGCGAGGTCGTCCGCCGCGCCCTGGAGTTGCACGCTACCGCGCTGATCCTGGTTCACAACCATCCCTCGGGTGATCCCTCGCCCAGCAAGGCGGACATCCAGATGACGTTGCAGATCAGAAACGCCGCCCACGCCGTCGGTGTTTCGGTTCATGACCACGTCATCGTCGGACGCGGCGGCCACCTGTCCTTCAAGGCCCAGGGTATTCTTTAGCCCGGATCGCGCGCGTGCGGCGGACCGGACCGAATCGGAACCGCGCGCGGCGCGAGAGGTATGACTTGCCATGCCGGTCCCGCTGGGGGGACACTGCGCGCGCCCGCGATCGGGCCACGACACACTGTTCAAGCACGACCGGGGGGCTGCCGTGTACGAGGCGTATTCTTCCATCGTCCATCTGATCGAGCGCTTGCACCGGCATTTCCTGGATGTCCTGCGCACGGAACTGCGCCGGGTCGGCAACGGGGACATCAATGCCGTCCAGGCTCTGTTGCTTTTCAACATCGGGCAGGAGGACGTTGTCATCCGCGATCTGCGGGATCGCGGCTATTACCACGGTTCCAACGTCTCCTATAACATCAAGAAACTGACGGAGATGGGCTATCTGACGCAGGAGCGCAGCCAGCACGACCGGCGCGCCACACGGCTCAGCCTGACCGATCGCGGGTTCGCGGTCTGCCACGTGGTTGGCGATCTGCAAGACCACCTGGTCGGCACGATGCAGCGCCAGGGGGTGACGGAAGACGTCCTGCGGGCTGCCATCACGTCCATGGAACACATCGAACGGACCTGGACCGACTACATCCGGCATGGTCGAGAGTAACGGTCGCGGTCGGGTTCGCTGGTGTCACGGCGCATCAAAGGTGCCGGAACGCCCGCCGGATTTGTGCACCAGCCGGACGCCCTCGATCCGCATGCCTTTGTCCGCCGACTTGCACATGTCATAGACGGTTAGTGCCGCTACCGAGACGGCCGTAAGGGCTTCCATCTCGACGCCGGTTCGTCCGGTAACGCTGCAAGTTGCGGTGATCTCCACGGCATTGTCCGACCGGTTGAGAGTCAAGGCCAGCGTGACCGAACTCAGCGGGAGTGGATGGCAGAGCGGAATCAGGTCGGAGGTGCGCTTGGCGCCCATGATTCCGGCCAGACGCGCGACCGCCAGGACATCGCCCTTGGCTAGCCCGTGCTCGCCGATCAGCGCGATGGTTTCGGGCGCGGCCAGGACGCGGCCCTCGGCCACGGCGACGCGGGCGCTTTCCGGCTTGTCGGAAACATCGACCATGTGGGCGTGGCCGTGGTCATTGAAATGCGTGAGGGACATGGTGGGGAATCCGGTGTCGTGGAGGGAGACGGGGCCGGGGCCGGGGCCGGTCGCGGACCAGGGCCAGAGGGAGGACCCGGGCAGGATGCCGGCCGGTGGACGGGTTGCCAAGGGGGGCGCCGACACGGCGCCCGGCGCTATCATCCGGCATGGTGTCGCGCGCCCTTTTTCTGCCTTGGTCCTGGCTGTAGGCTAGGGCATCGACCTGAACGAAGGCATCGGCCTGAGTTTGGTAAGTTGATGCATAAACAATGGTCTCGTGCGCTGGCAGATGGCTCCCTTGTTTCTGTCAGTGCATGAGCGTCGCGATGTCGGGGCATGCTCATGCTGTGGGTCGAGAGATGATCGAGAGATGATGAAGCGGTTTTTCGGAAGGGTCGAGCGAACTGGGCGCGGAGGTCGCGGAGCGGCGCTCCGGCGCATGGTCCTGGCGGCCGGTGTGTCGGGGCTGGCGGTGGCCGGCGGGCCGGCATGGGCCGCCTGTACCGATGTCGCCCGGCCCGGTGTCGAATGGCGCCGCTGCTATCACGATGGTCGGAACCTTCAGGGG
>CAYFTQ010000450.1:0-2286 GCA_964346035.1 uncultured Roseospira sp.
GCACAGTGCGCCGAAGCGCCTGCGCGCCCGGCTGGATCGGCGCTACCTCAAGTCCGGCCGCACGGTGACCTTCGGGTTTTTCCTGTATACCCTGTTTGCGATGATCTGGCAGTTGACTGTCTCCGCGGGTCGGTACTTCTGGCAGAATGCCGTCACCTTGAAGATGGTGCGCGGCAAGCGCGAGAAGCGCAGCCAAGTCCGGGTCGCCCCGCGCAATGCCACGGTGCAGTTGATCGATCCGGGCAACACCCCGCAGATCGCCACGGGCGAAATCCTAGACATGAACCGCGACTACATTCGGGCCCGGTTCGACAGACCGCTCTCCTGGTCCTATGTCACCACGCATCGCGCGCGGCTATCGATCATCCGGCGCGGATCGGTCCGGCGCCGTACCAAAACGGCGCGCTGCCACGCCCACGTCGAACGCCAACTAACCGACGCGCATGACGGCCGGCAAGAATATCTGCTCGCCTACAGCGCGGACACCGCCCTCAACCGGTACGTGGTCGACCAGTACATTCTAGGCCAGGCTATCATCCCACGGCGCTAGCCGTTGTGCACCCGGAGCAAATGCCCTCTCGATGACCTATGCCAGACCCGAAACGCCGCTTACCGGGACTGACGGGGCGACCGGGCTACCCCGAAGCAGCGTGATCGACCACCCGGTCGCGCAGACGTTGTTTTACGCCATCCTGTTCACCATCCCCTATTTCCGCTTCCGCGACCTGCCCGGCCCCTTCTTCATGAAGGTCGACTACCTGCTGACGGCCACACTGCTGGCGATCGTGATTCCGGCCGTCATGGTCAACAAGCTGGCACCGCTGCGCCTACGTGCCAATATCTGGCCACCCTTGGGCATTTTTTTTCTGATAAACGTTGCCGCTACGGTGCTTTCGCCGTACCCGGAAGCCAGCCTAAACGGCTTGATCATTTTGGTCGCCGTCGTGATCTTCCTAACCATCAACTTGGTGATGATCAACGACAGGGGTGTTGATACTTGGTTGCCTTGGGTCCTGGCGGTCAGCACCGCACTCAATGCCGCCCTTGCAAGCGTGGGATATTTCCTCGGTATCGAGTACTTTCAAGGACCGGGCGGCCGCGGCTACGGCGGGACGATTAGCGCCAACAACATGGCGCTGATGTGCATCTATGTCGTGCCGTTGATGGTCTACTGGGCGGTGATGGGAAGCACCACGGTTCGACGCGCCTTCGGTTTGGCGGCCACCGCGATCCTTTTGGCCGGCCTGATCAGCACCGAATCCCGTGGCGGATTCCTCAATTTGCTGGCCGTTGCCGCGCTCCTGATCTTCCAGTACCGGCACAAACTGCATCCCCGTTACCTTGGTTTGGTGGTCGGCGGCGCAAGCGCCCTGGTCGGAGCGACGATCGCCTTGGTGCCGCAGGAATACATTCAGCGGCAAGCAAGCTTGGGCATGGTGGTGGAGTGGATGAGTGGCGATACCCGGCAACTGGTTGAAGACTCGGCGCTGGATCGGCGGGCTGCCTATCTAACGGTCGCGTTCGACGCTTTTCCGGACCGGCCAATTCTCGGTAGTGGCCCTTACACCTTTCCCGAGATCTGGGTCGATTCCCCCCAGGCGCGTATGTTCGACATGACCGAACGGCAGGCGCATAACACATATCTCGAAGTTCTGATCGGCAACGGCATTGTGGGGTTGGTCAGCTTCCTTATTCTGCTGTTCGTCACGTTTCGGAACTACCATCAGGCCGAGCAGCTGTTGTATCACCGGGGCGACGAACGAGGCGCCTATCTCGTGGGCGCCTACAAAATCGCGTTTCTGTCAGTCGCGTTCTACTTTTTCGTTAAGAGCGGACTGGATCATAAGTACTTTATCCTCGCCTTGCCGCTCTCGATCGCCGTGCAACGCTACGCCCAAAACCGCCTCGCGTTGTTAACACACGGGCCGTCCCCGCACCCTGCCAACCGATCCGGCTGAGCCGATGGCCGAGACCCTGCTCGCCCTTTGCCTGGCCGCAATCCTGGCACCGCTGGCCCTGTATCCGTTGGCCGTCCTGGCGCTTGGCCGCCTACGTCCAGTTTTGCAGCCTCCGGCGGCGGCGCAGCATCCGCGAACGACGATTTTGATCGCTTTCACCGGATCGAGCGATCTGCTCGCCCGGAAACTGGCCAACCTTGTAGAGGTGACCGGAAGCGACCCGGTGTTCGAGGTCATTCTCGCCTGCGATGGCCCGGCCAATCCCGAAGCCCTGGCGGGCGCATTGGCCCACTGTGGCGACCTGCCGGTATCGACCGTCAGCCTGGAT
>CAYFTQ010000451.1:0-2271 GCA_964346035.1 uncultured Roseospira sp.
CTTTGGGGGGGGGGGGGGGGGGGGGGGGGGGGGGGGCGCCCCGGGGGGGGCGGCCCCCCCGGGGGGGGGGGCCCCCGCCCCGCCCCCCCCCCGCCCCCCCCGCCGCAACCCGGCCCTTCGGGCGACGGGCCTCGCGGCGATCAGGCGTCCGGCCTAGTCCATCGCACACTCGGCCGCGTAGGCGTCCACGTGGTCGGTGAAGATGGTGCCCTGGACCTCGTTCCTGAGGCTGCCGTCGTCCTGCATGACGGCCTTGCGCAGATAGATGTCCTGCACCGGGAAATGGTTGGCGCCAAAGGCGAAGTCACCGCGCGGGCTGTCGAAGTCGGCCTTTTCCATCGCTGCCACGAAGGCATCCAGGTCGGACAGGTCGCCGCCCACGGCCTCCAGCGCCGCCCCGATGGCCAGCGCGGTGTCATAGCCCTGCTGGGAATAGATGGTCGGCACGGCGTCATATTCGGCCATATAAGCCTGGACGAAGGCCGCATTGACCGGGTTGTCCAGGTCCGGGCTCCACTGCGCCGAATTCAGCATGCCCTCGGCAGCCTCTCCGACGGCATTCAGAAGCTTGTGGTCGCCCGAGAATCCGGAGCCGATCAGTTGCACGTTCTGGCCCAGGCCGGCCTGGTGAAACTGCTTCATGAAGTTGATGCCCATGCCGCCGGGCAGGAAGAAGAACACCGCGTCAGGGTCGGCGTCGCGGATAGCCGCGATCTCGGCGGCGTAGTCGGACTGGCCCAGCGTGGTGTAAACCTCGCCGACGATCTCGCCAGCCGCATAAAAGCGCTTGAAGCCCGCCAGGGCGTCCTTTCCGGCCGGGTAGTTCGGCGCCAGAATATAGAGCTTCGCCAGCCCCTCGTCGGTGGCGTACTGGCCCATGGCCTCGTGCAGGTTGTCGTTCTGCCAGGCCACATTGAAATGATAGGGGTGACAGCCCTTGCCCGCCATCTGCGACGGTCCGGCGTTGGGGCTGACGTAAACAACCCCGTCGCGCACCACCTTGGGAATGACCGCCAGCGCGACGTTGGAGAAAATGATCCCGGTCATGATCCTGACGCCATCGCGCTGTATCAGGCGGTCGGCGATTTCCTTGCCCTTGCCGGGTTTGCGGTCGTCGTCCTCGACCAGGAGTTCGACCGGCACGCCGCCCAGCATCCCGTCGTTCTGCTTCAGGGCCAGCATGAAGCCGTCGCGCACGTCGGCGCCGAGATAACCGGCTTTGGTGGACAGCGTGGTGACCATGCCGATCTTGATCGGGTCGCCGTCTGCGGCGCTGGCGGCGGTCGGCGGAAGCAGCGCCAGGGGCGCGGCGACAACGGCGGCAAGGGCGGAGCGGATTGCGGTTTCGGGCATTGGGTCATCCCCCCAGAGCGGTGGCGTATGCGCGCGGCACACGCCGGTGATATATCGCATGTCAGACATACCGGAATCAGGACCCTGACGCCAGGGGCGCAGGGCGCAGGCACCGGGCGGCTATCGGGATGGCGCCGCCGGGGGGTGGCGGTCCAGCCGGTGCGGCCGCCCGAGGTAGTCGGCGGCCTGCATCTCCAGCAGCCGCGAGACGGTGCGGGCGAACTCGAAATGGCCGTCCCCCTCGGGGTACAGTGTCTCCGGCGGACCCTCGGCCGCGCAGATCAGGGCCGTGCGGTGTTCGTACAGAGCATCGATCAGCAGCACGAGGCGGCGCGCCCGGTCGCGGTCGGCGGCCTGCAGGCGCGGAATGTCGGCGACCATGACGACGTCATACAGGCTGGCGATTTCCTGATAGTCCGCGCTGCCCAGGGCGCGCCCGCACAGGTCATCGAAGCCGAACCAGGCGACGCCGTTGCCGGCCCGGGGTACCGGGATGAGGCGGCCGTGGACCGCGACGCTGTCCGGTTCCGCTGCGGTGCCATCAAGCAGGTCCCGGAACAACGCCTCCAGGGCCTGCCGGCTGCTGTCGTCAAGCGGGTGGTAATAGACGGGGCGGCCCTGGAGCCGGCCGGCGCGGTAGTCCCGCGCGGCGTCCAGTTCCAGGATTTCCAGCCGCTGTTGCAACAGGGCGATGAAGGGAAGGAACTTCTCGCGCTGGAGGCCGTCCTTGTACAGGTCCGCGGGCGGACGGTTGGAGGTCGCCACCACCACCACGCCGGCATCAAGCAGGCGTTCGAACAGGCGGGCGACGATCATGGCGTCGGCGATGTCGCGCACCTCAACCTCGTCCAGGCACAACAGGGTCAGGTCTGCGGCCAGGGAGTCGGCGAGCCGGACCAGGGGGTCGCAGACCTGACC
>CAYFTQ010000452.1:0-2251 GCA_964346035.1 uncultured Roseospira sp.
TCGCCGGCCCCGGACTCGTCTCCGGACTCGTCCCCGGACTGGTCCCCGGACCCTGGCGCGGCCGGCGCCCCGCCACCTGCCTGCCCGGCAGCCTTGACGGCCTCGTCAAGGGCACTCTCGTCCTCGCCCTCGTCCAGCAGGATGGCGATGGGCTGGTTGACCTTGATTCCGTCGCTGCCGTCCGGCACCAGGATCCGGCCCAGCGTGCCCTCATCGACGGCTTCGAATTCCATCGTCGCCTTGTCGGTCTCGATCTCTGCGATGATGTCGCCGGCCTCGATGGTGTCGCCCTCGGCTTTCAGCCAGCGCGCCAGGGTGCCCTCTTCCATCGTCGGTGACAGGGCGGGCATCAGAATCTTCGTGGTCATGGCTTTTGCGTCCTTCCCGTCCCGTCCTCAGGCGTCCACCAGCACGTCGGTCCACAATTCGGCCGGGTCCGGTTCCGGACTGTTCTGCGCGAATTCGGCGGCCTTGCCCACGGTTTCCTTGACCGCCTTGTCGATGGCTTTCAGGTGCTCCTCGTCAAGGACGCCTTCGTCCAGCAGGCGGGTGCGAAGCTGATCGATCGGATCGCTTTCCGAGCGCATTTTCGAGACCTCCTCCTTGGTCCGGTATTTGGCCGGATCGGACATGGAGTGGCCCCGGTAGCGGTAGGTCTTTAGGTCCAGCAGGTAGGGTCCCTTGCCGGCGCGCGCGTGTTCCGCGGCCTCGCGGCCGCCCTCGATCACCTCAAGTACATTCATGCCGTTGAGGCTAGCGCCGGGAATGCCATAGGCGGCGCCGCGCTGGCTCAGCTCGCCGGCGGCGCTGGCGCGCTCCACCGACGTGCCCATGCCATACTTGTTGTTCTCGATGATGTAGACGATGGGCAGTTTCCACAGCGCGGCCATGTTGAAGCTTTCATAGACCTGCCCCTGGTTGACGGCGCCGTCGCCCAGATAACAAAAGCAGATACCGCCGTCCTCGCGATAGGCGTGGGCGAACGCCAGGCCAGTGCCAACCGGGACCTGACCGCCCACGATGCCATGGCCACCAAAGAAACCCTTGTCGCGGCTGAACATGTGCATGGAGCCGCCCTTGCCCTTGGAGTAGCCGGCGGCGCGCCCCGTCAGTTCGGCCATGACGCCCTTGGGGTCCATGCCGGTGGCCAGCATGTGGCCATGATCGCGATAGCTGGTGATCACCGAATCACCGGGCCGGGCCAGGGTCTGCATGCCGACGACGACGGCCTCCTGACCGATGTACAGATGGCAGAAGCCGCCGATCTGTCCCATGCCGTAGAGTTGCCCGGCCTTTTCCTCGAACCGGCGGATCAGCAGCATGCTTCGGTACAGGTGTTCCGCGTCCTCGCGGCCCGGAAGGGCCGGCGTCGATGCCGACGCCGACGCCGACGCCGCCTTGCGCCCGCGCCGTTGGCCACGCTGGCCGTCCTCCCCCGCGCCGTCTCCGGAACCGGACCGTCCCCCTCTTGTCGCCGCCATAGCCGTCTCTCCCGTTCCGACAATCGGTGCCACCGCACGCTCGCTCGCGGCCGTCATGTGCGCTCCATCACGTAACCGATCCCGGCCCGATTTCAAGAGCGGAGTTAGATAATGTCCTGATTTTCAAGCAGAAACAGAGGTTTAACCGAACTGCGGTTAAAGCCCCGGAGCGGCGGCGCGCGCCACGCCGGCCGCGCCCGTCAACGCACGCCTCGGCCGGACTCGCCGGACGGTGAAGGTTGCGACGACGCCGGCGGGATGACCACCACCTCTCCCGGCTCGATCAGGTTGAGCATCAGCCGGGCTCGCTCGTCCAGCATGTCGGGGTGGAGGTGACCTCGCTTGAGCAGCGCGACCCTGTGTTCCAGCACGCGCCGTCGGGCCGCCACGGACTCGTGTTCGGCCTGCACGTCCCGCAGGTCCTGACGCAACTGCCACCAGGTCAGCAGCCCGCGATCGCCGCTCACCGCATGGTAGCCGAAATAGGCCAGCGCGGCGAGCCCGATCAAGGGCGTCACGACAACACCGAAGCGGCGGCGATGGGCGGCGGGAGACATCATGGACCCAGTGAGTCAGACCCGACTCGACGTGTCAAGAGCGATGCGACTCGGCACAACGCATTGTGTCCGCTCCGGCAGCGGCAACCTTCATGTCGTGGCAACGTGTCAAGAGGCCAAGCGCCAACCACAAGCAAACCCGGGATTTCCGTCACCGCCAGGCCGCGACGACACGGCCTGGCGGACCGTGGCCCGTCGCCCCAAGGATCCGAC
>CAYFTQ010000453.1:0-2244 GCA_964346035.1 uncultured Roseospira sp.
CACAGCGTATGGCACGTCGTTTCGGATAGAAGCGACACCATAGTGCGGTTTTCAAAACTTTCCGGACGGGCTCCAACAAGGCCGATGCCATGACGTCCGAACCCACGGCGGCGCCGTCGCGGCCGCCGCCCACCTTCGAAGACGTTCTGTCCGCGCAGGCGCGGATCAGGCCCCACGTCCATCGCACGCCGGTCCTGAGCTGCGAGACCTTCGACCGAATGACCGGCGCATCGCTGTTCTTCAAATGCGAAAATCTGCAAAAGGCCGGCGCATTCAAGGCGCGCGGGGCCAGCAACGCGGTTTATTCGCTGGATCAGGCGCAAGCGGCGACGGGCGTGGCGACCCACAGTTCCGGAAACCACGGCCAGGCGCTGGCCTATGCCGCTGGCCGCCGGGGCATTCCCTGCACGGTGGTCATGCCGCGTACCGCACCCAAACCGAAGAAGGACGCGGTGCGGGGCTACGGCGGCCGGGTGGTCGAGTGCGAGCCCAGCCTGTCCTCGCGCGAGGCCGTCGTCGCCGAGGTTGTGGCCGAGACCGGGGCCGATCTGGTCCATCCCTTCGACGACGCGCGCGTCATCGCCGGCCAGGCCACGTGCGCCATGGAGTTGGTCGAGGACGCCGGACCGCTGGACGTGCTGGTCGCCCCCATCGGCGGCGGCGGTCTGGTGTCCGGGTCCTGCCTGGCACTGTCGGCGGTCTCGCCGGGCACGAGGGTCCTTGCCGCCGAGCCCGCCAATGCCGATGACGCGCACCGCTCCCTCAAGGCCGGACACCTGATCACCGACGACGCCCCCACCACCGTCGCCGACGGCCTCAAGGTTTCCATGAAGGCGCTGACCTGGCATTTCGTCTCCAACCACGTCAGTGACATTCTGCTGGCAACGGACGACGAGATCATCGACGCCATGCGCCTGACCTGGCAGCGTATGAAGATCGTCATCGAGCCGTCCTCGGCCGTGCCGCTGGCGGTCATCCTCAGGTCCCCCTGGATCTTCGCCGGCAAGCGGGTCGGCGTGGTGCTGACCGGCGGCAACGTCGATCTCGACCGCTTGCCCTGGACCATGAGCGCGTAAACGCACCGCCGCAAAAAACCGGAGAGGACCGCCGTGCCCACTGACCTCGATCATGTCCCACGCCAAGGCTGACAAGGCCGCCTGCGGCCTGGCGCTTTAGGGGGCGATCAGCCCTGATCGTCCCGGCCGCGCCACTTCTCCATTTCACGCCGCTCGCGCTTGGTGGGGCGGCCGCTGCCGGGCGCGCGCGCGGCCGGAGACGGCGCCATGACCGGATCGCGAAGCCACTCGGGCGGCCCGGTCTCCTCGTACAGCGACCGGGCCTCGGGCGCCGGGCCGCGACGTTCGCCCAGCGCCAGCACGCGCAGGCGTCGGCGCACCGGCCCCAGGATCAGCACGACTTCGTCACCCGGCCGCACCAACGCGCTGGGCTTGGCCACCGTGGCGCCGTTCAGCGTCACGCAACCAGCGGCGCAAAGCTGTTGCGCCAGCCCACGAGTCTTGCGAAAGCGGGCGTGCCACAGCCACTTGTCAATACGCAGCGCGGCGCTCTCGGGGCCGGGGTCCGACCCCATCAGGCGCGCACCCGTCGGGCCAGCACGGCGAACGGCGACTCGGGGTCGGGCGGACGCTGGCGAGACACCCCCCGGGTCTGCTCGCCGTCCGCCTTCGAGGCGCCACGACGCGCCTTGTTTCGCCTGGTGTCGGCCCGGAACAGGACCGCTCCGTCCTGGTCCCGCCAGGTGCGAAACCCGAGCGCCCGGCACAACGCCTCCGCCTCCTCGCCCGAGACCCCCAGCATGGGTGGCAGATCGGCCGGCAACGGCACCCCTCGGGCACGGTCGGACGCAGCCTCCGGCGGCTCCGGGACCCCGGACGCGGGGACGGCGGATGCGGCGCGGGCGGCCTCCCGAAGGCCGGCGGCGAAGCGTTCCAGCATGTCGGCACGCACAGCCCGACCGGCCACCAGACGGAATCCCATCGACCGGTACCGGGCCTCGGCAGCCGCCGCATCCTCCTCGCGCGCCATCTCGGGCCGAAACGAGACCCGGCCCGGCGGCGGCGGCGGCCCCGGCGCCCGGCCTGCACCGACCGCCCATAGAATGCCCAGAAGGCGCTGCGCCTCCGGCTTCAGCAGCGGCGGCAGATAGACGCTCTCCACGCCCAGTCGAACATGCAGACGGGCCAGGGCCTTGCGATCGGCGCGGTCGAGGTTGGTTAGTTGCTC
>CAYFTQ010000454.1:0-2238 GCA_964346035.1 uncultured Roseospira sp.
CCAAGCACACCGGCCCCAGCATGAGCCCGTTCAACGCCTGGATCATGCTGAAGGGGCTGGAGACGCTCGACCTGCGCGTGCACAGACAGTGCGACAACGCCCAAACGCTGGCCGATTTCCTGGCCAGTCAGCCGGGCGTGCGGGCGGTGAGATATCCCGGCCGCGGTGAGGGCGCGCAGGCCGAGTTGGCGCGCGCCCAGATGTCCCGCGGCGGCACGCTGGTCGCCTTCGAGGTCGCGGGCGGCAAGCCGGGCGCGTTCGCCGTGCTGAACCGCCTGCGCCTGATCGATATCTCCAACAACTTGGGCGACGCCAAGACGCTGGCGACCCATCCGGCGACCACGACGCATCAGCGCGTGCCGGCCGAAACCCGGCAGGAGATCGGGATCTTCGACGGCTTGATCCGGCTGTCGGTCGGGCTGGAGGACGTCGAGGACTTGGCGGAGGATCTGAAGCAGGCGCTGGCCGCCACCGGTTCGAACGAGACGGCCTGACCCCGCGGCGGCATCGCGGCCGGGCGGCTCAACGCCGGACCGCTCAATGCCGGCCCGCTCAATGCCGGACCGCTCAGCGCCGGCCCGCGCGACGGTCGACCAGGGCTTTGTCGATGAACTGCAGCAACACCACGCCGCCGTACATCAGCCCGGCCAGAACCAGGAACGACAGCACGAACAACAGTTTGTTGTGACCCTGGAAGACCAGCAGCAGGACCGCGATCAGCAGCATCGGTGCCGCGAGCACGAGCCCAAGACGGTGGGCGTTGCCGGTGTAGAGGCGTCTCATCTCGGCTCCTCGCAACGGTTCGTCGATCCATCCAGGTCGCTTGCGCGGGCCGCGCCCGGGCAAGGTCCGGCAAGAAAAAAGGCGCGGCCGGCACGCCGCCGGCCGCGGGTCGAGGCAGGTGCAGATGCGATGCGGGTGATCGATGCCCCGCGGGCGGAGCACGACCGAACGCGCTCAAGACCGGAAATGGGACCCCTTACGCGCGGCGGCCAGGGGGCAGAACCGGAATATTTTGGATTGCCAAAAAGACCGCTGTTCCCGGACACCTTCGTGCTTTAAGTGCCGAGCGCCGTCGATCCGATGTAGGACACCAGGCCGGCCACGATCAGCCCCGCGATCAGCAGGGCCACGACGGCCAGCCAGTGCGGCGGCTTCGCGGCCGGTTGCGGGGGTGGCGGCGTGGGAGAGCCATCGTGGCGCGACATGGGTCGGTTCGGGGTCGGTTCGGGGTCGGGCAGCCGGGCGGGTCGGCGCGGGGGAAACGGACGTGCAGGCGGCCGGCGGCCACCGCACAGCGCCGCACGCGGCGCTGACATCCGCAGGTATCGCAGGGCGCTGTTAACAGATAATTGCAGGATGCCCCGGCGCCCACGCGTACCACCGCTTTTGTCCCTGCGCCTGGCGCATGGCTGGTCTTCCGCCCGCGCCCAGGGCGGGGTGCCGGCCGGTTTGATACCGTGGTGAAGGTTCCGGTCGGTGATGCCGGGGCCGCCGGGCGGCCAGGAGAGACGGAGGTTCGTCATGCCTGGACCACGGATCGCGACCCTCGCCGCCGCGCTCGCGCTCGGCTTCGCCGGCGGCCCGGCCCTGGCGCAGGACTCCGGCACGCAGGGATAGCAAAGCGACAGCCAGACGCCGTCGACCAGCCAGGCGACCCCCGGACGCGGCATGGCCGGCCAGGGCCGCGGCATGATGGGCCAGGGGCAGGGCAGGATGGCGCCCGGCCAGGGCCAGGGTATGACCGGCCCAGGGCCCGGCATTATGTCGGGTCAAGGCATGATGCCCGGTCAAGGCATGATGTCGGGTCAACGTATGCCGGGCGATCGGATGCCCTCGGGCCGGATGGGCACCGGCGCCGGATCGGCGGGGCCGACCTTCCAGGTCCAGACGCCGGCGGGTCTGAGTTTCACCTGCACCGCGGACATTCAGGCGTGCATGCAGGCGTTGAAGCAGCTGAACGCGGGCGACAGCGCTGGCGACCGGAATAACTGACGCGGTCCGCACGGATGCCCACATCGCCGGCGCGGCCGGCCGTGTCGCCGCCGCGGCAACCTGCGGGCGTGCGTCAGGCCATGGGTTGGGCCACGCGTCGGGCCATGCATCAGACAGACAAAGCGAAATTCACGGGGAAGGTCGCGCGGACCTCCCCCGCTTTCGCCTGAGAGCGACAGGCTCCACGGCCGAACCGGCCTTCGGGCTGAATGTCGCTCTAACTTCCTGACTAGAGGGCAAGAG
>CAYFTQ010000455.1:0-2233 GCA_964346035.1 uncultured Roseospira sp.
GGTTGCCGCCGGACCATGCTGCGGTGACAGACCTGCCGGGCTTCGCCGAGGGCGCCTGGTGGGTGCAGGACGCCGCCGCGTCGCTGCCGACCCGGCTGCTGCGGGCCGGTCCGGGGCAGCGCGTGGCGGACCTGTGCGCCGCGCCCGGCGGCAAGACTCTGCACCTCGCGGCCATGGGAGCGGACGTCGTGGCCCTGGACCGATCCGAGGGGCGACTGGAGCGGGTTCGGGACAACCTGGCTCGTACCGGCCTGCGTGCCGAGGTGGTGGCCGCCGACGCTCTTGTCTGGACGCTGCCGTCAGGGTCGGCGCCGTTTGACGCGGTGTTGCTGGACGCTCCCTGCTCGGCGACGGGCACGCTGCGGCGCCACCCCGACGCGGTATGGATCAAGACCCCGGAATCGGTCGCCGGTCTGGCGCGTACCCAGGCGGCGTTGCTGGACGCCGCGCTGGGCCTGGTTCGACCGGGCGGAACGCTGGTCTATTGCGTGTGCTCGTTGCAGCCGGAGGAAGGGCCGGCGGTGGTCGAGGGCGCCCTGGCACGCCATCCGGGCCTGATCCGCGATCCGGTCAGGCCCGAGGATGTCGGCGGAATGACCGACCTTATAACTGCCGCAGGTGACCTGCGGACGCTGCCCTGCCACCTGGCCGAGGCCGGCGGCATGGACGGCTTCTATGCGGCGCGGCTGGTTCGTCCTAAAAGTTGAGGATGCCCAGGCCCAGAAGACCGAAGATGATCAGATAGCCGGCCACGATGTAGTGCAGCAGCTTGGGCATCACCAGAATGGCGATGCCGGCGGCAATGGCGATGATCGGTTGAAGGCTGGCGATGGTGATGGTCATGGTGGCGGTCTCCGTGTTTTGCTGAGTGGTGATTTGGAAACGCGGCGCGCCGCTCCGGGTTTCGCGTTCCGCCACCTTATAGCAGCCGCTGGCCGCCGTCGACGAACACCTCGTTGCCGGTGACATAGCTGAAATCCGCATCGCACAGCCGGAACACGACGCCGGCGACGTCGGCCACCGTGCCCATGCGGTCCAGAGGAATCCGCGGGATGAGGGCTTCGTATTCCGCGCTGATCATCTCGGTTGCAATTTCACCCGGCGCGACCGCGTTGACACGCACGCCCAGTTGGGCGAATTCCGCCGCCATTTCGCGGGTCAGGCCGGACAGGCCGGCCTTTGACGTGGAATAGGCAGAGCCGGCGAACGGGTGGACATAGTGCCCGGCGATGGAGGTGATGTTGATGATCGTGCCCTTGGCGCGCGACAGCTTGGAACTCATGGCACGGGCCATGCGCAGGGGCGCGAAGAAGTTCAATTCGAAGACATCGTGCCAACCCTCGATGGAGCCGTTCAGGATGCCCAGCCTTTCCTTGTAGGGGGTCTTGGGCGAGACGCCGGCGTTGTTGATCAGCGCGTCCAGGGGGTCTTCGCCCAGCGCCTCGATGGCGCCGGCGGCGAAAGCCTCCAGGCTGTCGGCCTGGGCCAGGTCGGCGACGAAATGATGGGTCCAGAGGGGATCACGGCGGCAGTGCGCCGGCACGTCGCGGCGCGCGCAGGTGATGACGCGCCAACCCTCGGCCATGAAACGCGCGGCGATGGCGTGGCCGATGCCCTGGCTGGCCCCGGTGATCAGCACGGACCGTTGTGGGCGCGGGGGATCCTCGGGCGAGCTGCGGTCCTTCGGCCAGGCCAGGGGGTCGTTCGGATCGGTCATGGCGGAGTCCTTGCGGTGAAGGTGGAATGGTCCCATTCTAACCCGGCATGTGCTCGCGTTTCGAACTCAATGTGAAGGGGGAAGACCTGCTGGCCCGGTTCGGGTTGTCGGCCCCACCGTTGGAGGATGCCGCCACCCGGGCCGCGCTGGACAGCCTGCCCCGGGCCGAGGTGCGACCGACCGACCGCGTGCCGGTGATCGGGCCGAACCGGGTGCCGCGCGCGTTGCGCTGGGGCTGGTCGGTCGACTGGGACAACAAGCCGTTGATCAACGCGCGCGCGGAGACGCTGGCCAGAAAGCCCACGTTCCGCCGAGTCGTGGGCAACCGGTGCCTGGTGCCGGCGACGGCCTTTTTCGAGTGGACGGTGGCCGACGCCGCACCGGCGCGTGCGCGCAAGCAGCGCCACCGCATCGCGCGGGCGGACGCGGGACCGGGCGCCCTTGCCGGCCTGGTGGACGACGACGGCCGGTTCACGATCATCACCCGCGCCGCCACCGTTGCCATGGTGCCCCTGC
>CAYFTQ010000456.1:0-2233 GCA_964346035.1 uncultured Roseospira sp.
GCAGGACCGGGCCGTGTGGCGCGGACTGAAGGCTTTGACCGGCGTGCCTTCGTGGGGATCGTTGTCGGCGACCCCCTGGGCCACGCTTGAAGGCGCCGTTCGCCTGATCGGCCATGCCACGGCCGCGGCGCTGGGCGCGCGTCTGCTGGCGGACCCGGCCGCCCGAGGCTGGCTGGCGCCGGTGCTCGCGGCCAATGGGGCTGTGCTGGCCGTCTATGGCCTGGGTACGCATCTGACCGGGTCGTTCACCATTCTTTGGTTCGACAAGTGGATTTACCAGGATGTGGTCACGGCGTCGTTTGTTAATCGGAATGCGTGGTGCGTCTACGCGGGCCTGGCGGCTGCCGCCGCCCTGCTGTGCGCCGAGGGGTCCGGTCCGGGCCGCGCGCGCCTCGGCTGGGGCACCCTGGCAGCCGTCATCCTGTTGGCGGCGGTTCTGAGCGAATCGCGCTGGGGCCTGGTCGCGGTCCTGCTTGGGCTGGGCGTGCTCTGGCTGACATCGCGACGGATCGGACGCCTGCCCGGTCCGGCGCTGGGACTGGCCGGACTGGCGGCCGCGCCTCTGGGGCTGGCGCTCCTGGGGCAGAGCCGTTTCCTGGGCCGTCTCGACCCTGCCGTTCTGCCGGGTGATCTTCGCTGGCCCCTGTATCGCGTCACTGTCGACGCCATCGCCGCCCACCCCTGGACCGGCCATGGCCTGGGCAGCTTTCCCGACCTGTACGCCCGCATCCGGGATCAGAGCCTGTCCGATGCCCTGGTCTGGCAGGCCCATTCGGTGCCGCTGGAACTGGCCCTTGACCTGGGGCTTCCGGCCGCGCTGGCGCTTATGGGGGCGTTCGTGCTGCTGACATGGGGCGCGTGGCGCCGAGCCCGCCAGGACGGCGACCCGGTAGCCCGGCTGGCCGTCGCCGCCGGCGTCATGGGCGGGGTCCATGCCCTGCTTGATTTCTCCATGCAGACGCCGGCGCTGGCGGTCACGGTGCTGGTGCTGCTGGGGGCAGCCAATCGTCCCGCGCCTGCCACGCCGCCCGGGCCGCGCGCACCGTGGGATTGTCCGGTGCCAGCACCCGCGCCCGCGCCATGAGGCGGTCCACATAGGCCGGCGGCCCGCCGCGCGCGGCTTCCGTCCACGCCAGCCCGGTCCACGCCAGGGCATCGCCGGGCGCCCGTGCCAGGGCTGCCCTCCAGTCCCTCGCGGCATCATGCAGCAGGGCAGGGCGCCCCTCGGCCACGGCCCGGTCATACAGCGCGGCCGCCCGCCCGGCCGGATCGCGCCCGGCCGGACCGCCCCAGGCCAGCGCCAGCGACAAACCGGCCAGCCCGAGCCAGAACGGCGCGACGACTCTGCCGGTCATGGGGCGGACCCTGAATGGCCATGCAGAGCAGCGCCATGCGCCGCCAGCAGGGCGTCGAACCGGGCCGCCGTATCGGTCGGCGGCGCCGGGCGTGGCACCCGCAAGGCCGCCGCCAACGCCCGCGCCAGCGCCGGCGGATCGGCCGGCGGCACCAGCCAGCTCGTCGGCCACCGGGCCACCTGCGCGGCAATGCCGCCGACCGCCGTCGCCACCAGCGGCAGCCCGGCACGGATGGCTTCCAGCACGACGCGCGGCGCGGCCTCGGCGTGGCTGCAGCAGACGGCCACGTCGGCGCCGGCCCACAGCGACGTCAGGTCGGCGCGCTCGCCCGCCAGCACGACCCGCTCGCGCAGGCCCTCCGGCAGTCGGGCGAGAGCGGCCCGGACGCGCCCGCCATGGCCGTCGCCGTCGCGCCCGACCCAGAGCACGCGCACGCACGCCGCCAGATCGTCCGGCAGAAGCGCCAGCGCGGCGATCAGGTCCAGCGGCGCCTTGCGCGGACACAACGGTCCGGCGGCCATCACCACGCGCTCGTTCGGGGTGCGCCGGACCGAAACCGGCACGCATGCCGAATTCGGCGGGAGCGCGTTGTCGATCACCCGCGCCCGCGCCGGGTTGATCCATGGTGCCCAGGCGTCGCGGGTGGCCCGGGACACGAACACCACCTCGTCCGCCGCCGTCAGCAGGGACAGAGCCCGCACCCGCGTGACCCGCGTCAGATCGTTCAGGGCCTCCGGCCCCGGCTCTCGGATCACCCAGACGACGCGCGCCCCGGTGCGGCGGGCCCCCGCCACGCCAATGAAAGCGCGCACGCCATTGACCAGAACAACCTCGGCGCCCCACTTCGACAGCGGCCCCGCCAAGCGCGCAGCCCGCCG
>CAYFTQ010000457.1:0-2227 GCA_964346035.1 uncultured Roseospira sp.
TGGCAGAACCAGGACCAGCACCGGAATGCCGGCGGTGTGAGGGTCCGCGCGCAGGGTCTGGCACAGGTCGGCCGCGTCCCGGCGCTGGATGGCGGCGTCCAGGATCAACAGCGTCGGGCGCAAGGTGGTGGCCAGCGCCAGCCCCGCCCGGGTGCTGTCGGCGCGATGCACCGACATCTCGGCTTCCAGGCTGTGGCGAACCGTCTCGGCCGCCGGCGTCTCGGGTCCGATCAGAAGGACCCGTCGCGGTTCATACTGCATGGTCGAATTTGCCCCTGTTGGCCTGGTGACGTCTCAGAAAACGCGAGGGTGCCCCGGGGGCACGCGCGATGCGGACGTTAGTGTACTCGGTCCGGCTTGACAACAATCAATCAGGACCGAAAAGGCGAGTGCGACTCGCCCGCTCCGCCGTGGCCCGGGTCGGCCCGCGAGGGGGACCGCGCGCCGTCCTCGGGCAACGACACCACACCGTCGGCAAAGGCGAGACCGTCGTGGGGCTCCGGCTGCCCGGACGGGTCTTGATGAATCAGGATGTCGGCATCCGGGAAGGCGTTGCGGATACGGGCCTCCACATCGTCGCCGACGGCGTGGGCGTGCCAAAGCGGCAGGTCCCGATCCATCTCGATATGCACCTGAATGAACCGGTGCGGTCCCGACGAGCGGGTCCGCAGGTCGTGCGCATCCAGCACCTTGGGATGATCGCGGGCGATCTGAAGAATCCTCAGCCGGTCGGTTTCCTCGAACTCCCTGTCCATCAAAAGGTTTAAAGAATGCCGCAATATACCCCATGTGTTGTAGAGCAGGTAGCCGGCGATGGCAATGGCAAAGACCGGGTCCGCCCAGGTGACGCCCAGTTGGGCGCTCAGGACCAGAGCGACGATCACGCTGGCGTTGACCAGGACGTCGCCGGCGTAGTGCGTGGAGTCGGCCTGAATGGCGACCGAGCGCGTGCGCCGCACGACCTGGCGTTGGAAGGCGACCAGGGCCAGGGTCAGCCCGATGGACGCGAGCATGACCACGATGCCCACGGCGGATCGCTCAACCGGGATCGGTTCGGCCAGGCGCTGGATGGCCTCCACCACCAGAAACAGGGCCGATCCGCCGATGAACAGCGCCTGTGCCAGCCCGGCCAGCGGTTCCGCCTTGCCGTGCCCGAATCGATGATCGTGGTCGGGCGGTTCCAGCGCCACGCGAACGGCGAACAGGTTGATCACAGAGGCTGCGGCGTCCAGGATCGAATCGACCAGCGTGGACAGCAGCGCCAGCGACCCCGTCATGGCCCAGGCCACCAGCTTGATGACGATCAACAGGCTCGCAGTGCCGACGGCCGCATAGGTGGCGCGGCGCATCAGGCGTCCGGCCTCGGGGTCGCGGTGCGCGGCCGCAGGCGTCGCCGCCGTGGGTATCTCGACCATCGTTGTGGCATCCTCGGTCTGACCGGGTGGCCCACGGCGCGCGCCGCGCCGGTCACGGGCCGGAGACCCCAGTCTATCACCCCTGCCGACCCAGATGGGATGGTGTCTCAGGGATACAACCGCTGACGCCGCCAGGCACTCCCGTCCCAGGTATAGACCATGCGGTCGTGCAGCCGGAACGGCCGGTCGCGCCAGAATTCGATGCGTTCGCCCACTACCCGGGTCCCTGTCCAGTGCGGCGGCCGGGGCACGGGCCCGACGGCGTAGCGGGCGGCGACCCGCGCCACCCGCTTTTCCAGGTCGTGGCGCTTTTCCAGCGGGCGCGACTGCAACGACGCCCACGCCCCGATCCGGCTGTCACGGGCGCGTGAGGCGAAGTAGGCGTCGGCCTCCTCCGGCGAGACCGGCACGGCGGCGCCCTCAACCCGCACCTGGCGGCGCAGGCTCTTCCAGTGGAAACACAGGGCGGCGCGCGGGTTGGCAAGCAATTCCTCGCCCTTGCGGCTTTCCAGGTTGGTGTAGAAGACGAAGCCACCCTCCGGGCCGGGCGCCGGCACGATGCCCTTCAGCAGCACCATGCGCACCGAGGGATGGCCGTCCGGGGTGCTGGTGGCCAGCGCGACGGCGTCGGGATCGTTCGGCTCGGTGCGCCGGGCCTCGTCCAGCCAGGCCGAGAACAGGGCGAAAGGATCGGCGACTTCCAGGGACGAGGACACGGCGCGGGGTACTCCTTGCGGGAACCAAAGCGTGACGGGCGGGGGGTCCGCCGGGGACGAAAACGGCCGTCAGGAGGCGAGCGGCGGCGGCGTACC
>CAYFTQ010000458.1:0-2213 GCA_964346035.1 uncultured Roseospira sp.
ATCCGCGCCGGCGGCCTTGACCATCGTCGCCGCCGGCCTGATCCCGGTGATCATGGTGCTGCTGTACGTGCCTACGCCAGAGGCTCGCTGGGCCGCCGCCGGGTTGTTCGTTCTGGCCGCCGTGACCGACTATCTGGATGGCTGGCTGGCGCGAAAGCTGAATGTCATCTCCGACATCGGGCGCGTGCTGGACCCCATCGCCGACAAGCTGCTGGTGGCCGCCGTGCTGGTCATGCTGGCCGGCACCGACGGATTGTCGGCTGCGGCTCTGGTTGCCGCCGTAGTGATCCTAATGCGCGAGTTGCTGGTCTCCGGCGTGCGCGAGTTCCTGGCCGGGCGCGGCATCGCCATGCCGGTCACCACCCTGGCGAAGTGGAAGACGGCCACCCAACTGGTGGCGCTGCCCCTGTTGCTGGTGGGCGACACGGCCTCGGTGGCGGGGATCTCGCTACAAGGGCCGGGGGAGGTGCTGTTGTGGATCGCCGCCGCCCTGACCGCGCAGACAGGATACATCTACATGCGCCAGGGCCTGGCAAACATGACAACGACCCCGGAGTTCCGCCCATGAGCGCCCCCACCGCCGCCGACTGCTTCGACCCGCCCGGCGACCGGCTGATGCCGCTGGACGAGGCGCTAACGCACATCACGGCGCGCCTGTCGCCCGTGGTGGCAGTGGAGCGCGCCCCCCTGCGGACCGGTGCGGGCCGTGTGCTGGCCGCCGACGTGGTGGCCGCCTGCGCCCATCCGGCCGCCGCCGTCTCGGCCATGGACGGCTATGCCGTGCGCCACGCCGACCTGTCGGAGACCGCGCCCGTCGCCTTGCCGATCGTGGGCCGCGTGGCCGCCGGTCATCCGCTCGACCGAGCGCTGGCGCCGGGCGAAGCCGCGCGCATCTTCACCGGCGGCGTCATGCCCGAGGGCGCCGATACCGTCGTCATGCAGGAAGACGTCTCGGAAACCCCCGACGGCCGCGCCACCCTGCCCGCCGGCATCACCAGGGGCCGCCATGTGCGCGCCCCCGGCGGCGACTTCCGCGCCGGCGAAACCGTGCTGACCGCCGGGCGGCGCCTGCGGGCGCCTGACATCGCCCTGGCCGCCTCCGCCGGTCAAAGCCATCTGCCGGTGTTCGAGCGCCTGCGCGTCGGCGTTTTTTCCACCGGCGACGAGGTCATCGAGCCGGGCCGGCCGCTGCCCCCCGGCGCGCTGTATGACGGCAATCGCTACGGCATGATGGCCCTGGCCGAGGGCCTGGGCGCGGCGGTGACCGACCTGGGCCACCTGCCGGACGACCTGGACCGCATCCGCGACGCCCTGAAGGGGGCCGCCGGCGATCACGACGTGCTGATGACCTCCGGCGGGGTCTCCGTTGGCGGCGAGGACCACGTTCGCGACGCCGTCGCCGCCGTCGGCGCCATCCACTTCTGGCGTCTGGCGCTGAAACCGGGCAAGCCGACCGCGCTGGGCAACGTAGGCGAGGCCACCTTCATCGGCCTGCCCGGCAATCCCGTCGCGGCCCTGGTCACGTTCCTTATGGTCGCCCGCCCCGTGCTTCAGCGCCTGGGCGGCGTGACGGTGCGTCCGCCGCAGCGCTATTCGGTCAGCGCCGGGTTCCAGTATCGCAAGACAGCCGGCCGGCGCGAGTTCCTGCGCGGCTGGATCACGGAATCGCCGAATGGTCCTTGCGCGGAGTTGTATAAATCCCAGGATAGCGCCATGATCGCCTCCCTTGCCGCCGCCGGGGGGCTGATCGACATCCCGGCCGATGCCCGCGACATCGCACCGGGCGATCCGGTGGCCTATCTGCCGCTGTCAGAGGTGCTGTCATGAAGGTTCTTTATTTCGCCTGGCTGCGCGACCACATCGGCGTCGGTGAGGAGGAGGTGAGCCCGCCCGACAGCGTGCGCACGGTGGCCGACCTGATGGCCTGGCTGTGCGGGCGCGGCGCCGGCCACGCGCGGGCCTTCGCCGATCCGGCCCTGATCCGCTGCGCCGTCGATCAGGACTTCGCCAGCTTTGACGCCGATCTGACCGACGCGCGCGAGGTTGCCTTCTTCCCGCCGGTCACCGGGGGCTGACACCATGATCCGGGTGCAGCGAGAGCACTTCGACATCGGCGCGGAAATCACGGCCTTCAGCCAGGGCTCGGGCCGCATCGGCGGGGTGGATGGGACCGGCGAGATCCTGCGGGACGGGTGCACGGGGCGACTGGTCGA
>CAYFTQ010000459.1:0-2202 GCA_964346035.1 uncultured Roseospira sp.
CATCGCCTGCGTGGGCCATTTCAAGGGCGGCCTGGCCATGGCCAGCGTGTTCGCCTGCACGCTGTTCGCGGCCCTGTCGGGGTCGTCGCCGGCGACCGTGGTGGCCATCGGCACCATCGTCATCGCCGGCATGCGCCAGATGGGCTATGCGCGTGACTTCGCCGCCGGCGTCATCGCGAACGCAGGGACGCTGGGGATCCTGATCCCGCCGTCCATCGTCATGGTGGTCTATGCCGCGTCGGTCGATGTCTCGGTCGGGCGCATGTTCCTGGCCGGTGTCATCCCGGGGCTGATCGAAGGCCTGATGCTGATGATCGGGATCGCCATCATCGCCCGCATCCGCAACCTGCCGGCGCAGCCCTGGGCGGGATGGTGGGAGATCGTGGCCTCGGCCTGGGACGCGTGCTGGGGCCTGTTCCTGATCGTGATCATCCTGGGCGGCATCTACGGCGGTTTGTTCACGCCCACCGAGGCCGCCGCCGTGGCCGCCGTTTATGCCTTCCTGATCGCCAACTTCGTCTACCGGGACATGGGGCCGTTCAAGGACGGATTCGGCGAGGTCCACCTGATCCCGCTCAAGGCCGTCAGCGTGATCTGGCATCCGGACAATCGCCATGCCCTGTACGAGGCCGGCAAGCTGACCATCATGCTTTTGTTCATCATCGCCAACGCGCTGATCCTGAAGCATGTGCTGACCGAGGAACGCATCCCGCAGATGATCGCCGAGGCCATGCTGTCGGCCGGCCTGGGTCCGATCATGTTCCTGATCATCGTCAACCTCATCCTGTTGATCGGCGGTCAGTTCATGGAACCGTCGGGCCTGATCGTCATCGTCGCGCCGCTGGTTTTTCCCATCGCCATCGAACTGGGAATTGACCCCATCCACCTGGGCATCATCATGGTGGTCAACATGGAAATCGGTATGATCACGCCGCCGGTGGGGCTCAACCTGTTCGTGACATCGGGGGTGACGAACATGCCCATGTTCGATGTTGTCAAGGCGCAGCTGCCCTTCCTGGGCATATCGTTCCTCTTCCTCATCCTGGTGACCTACGTGCCGTGGATTTCGACCTTCCTGCCCACCCTGTTGATGGGTCCGGAGCTGATCACCCAGTAGCGCGCCCGCCGGTTGGGCGCGCGCTGGCGCACCTGGGCGCCGCCGGCCTGCTGGCGGCGGCGCTTGGCGCGTGCAGTCCCTCCGGCATGGCCATTGGCGCCGCCGCCACCGTGGCCACGGCGGCGTCGGAGGAACGCGGTCTGGGCGGGGTCGCCGACGACGCCGCCATTCAGGCCCAGATCAACGCCTTGTGGCTGGAGCACGACTTCGCCATGTATCGGGCCGTGGACATGACCGTTCGCGAGGGCCGCGTCCTGCTGACCGGAGAGGCTCCCACACCCAAGGCCCGCGTCGATGCGGTTCGTCTGGCTTGGCGGGCCGACGGCGTGAAGACGGTCATCAACGAGATCAAGGTGGACGATACCTCGACGCTGGTCGATCAGGGGGCCGACATGGCCATCGCGAAGAAGATGGAAACCCGCCTTTTGTTCGACCGAAGGGTGCGTTCCATCAATTACAGCGTGGACGTCGTCAACGGAACACTCTACCTGATGGGGGTGGCGCAAAGCCGCGATCACCTTGACAGGGCCATCGGCTATGCCCGCGACATGCGGGGCGTTCGCCGGGTGGTCAGCCACGTTCGAATCAAGGGAGAGCCGGCGGCCGCGCCAGTGCCCGCGACCGCGACCTCGCCGGCCCCCGCGCTTTAACCCGCGACGGGCAGACCGGCGCTTGCGCAGGCGGCGGGCCGGTTTCGGCCGCAATCGGTCCCTCTTGGTGCCATATTCGCGCGCTGCAATACGACCATCCCGCACAGCGGGGCCAGCCCCTGCCAAAGCCTGACCGGAGGGAGGACAATCCGTGGCCCACCGCATCGCCCTGGTTGACGACGATCAGAACATTCTGACCTCGGTTTCCATTACGCTGGAGGCCGAGGGCTTCCAGGTCGCCACCTATACCGATGGTGCCGAGGCGCTGCGCGGTTTGCTGGCCGAACCGGTGGATCTGGCCGTGCTCGACATCAAGATGCCACGCATGGACGGCATGGAGTTGCTGCAACGCGTGCGTGCGCGTTCGTCCTTGCCGGTGATCTTCCTGACCTCAAAGGATGACGAGGTGGACGAACTGATGGGCCTGCGCATGGG
>CAYFTQ010000460.1:0-2192 GCA_964346035.1 uncultured Roseospira sp.
GAACTGTGAAGGACCAGAATGATAATTCAAGAATAATCTCACTCCACCGTCACCGCCTTCGCCAGGTTGCGCGGCTGGTCCACGTCGGTGCCCTTATCGACGGCGGTGTGATAGGCCAGCAGTTGCACCGGGATGGCGTACAGGATGGGGGCGACGAAGGGATCGACGGCCGGCAGGGCGATGGTTTCCAGCGCCAGGTCGCGCAGCCGCTCCACCCCGGCGGCGTCGGAGAACACCACCGCCTTGCCGCCGCGCGCCACCACCTCTTGCACGTTGGACGCCGTCTTTTCGAACAGATCGTCGCTGGGCGCGATCACCACCACCGGCACGTGTTCGTCGATCAGGGCGATGGGGCCATGCTTCATTTCGCCGGCGGCATAGCCCTCGGCATGGATGTAGCTGATTTCCTTGAGCTTCAGGGCGCCTTCCAGGGCCAGAGGAAAGCTGGTCCCCCGTCCAAGATAGAGCACGTCGCGCGCCGGCACGAAGGTGCTTTGGGCGATGGCGCGAATGCGCTCGTCGTGGTTCAGCACCTCGGCGGCGCGGCTGGGGACCTCGGTCAGGGCCTGGGACAGGCGCGCCTCGGTCTCGTGGTCCATGGCGCCGCGCGCGCGCGCCAGCGCGATGGTCAGGCAGGCCAGGACGACAAGCTGGGTGGTGAAGGCCTTGGTGGAGGCGACCCCGATCTCCGGCCCGGCCAGGGTCGGCAGCACGGCGTCGCTTTCGCGCGCGATGGTGCTTTCCGGGGCGTTGACCAGCGACAGGCAGTGCTGGCCGTGGGCCTTGCAGTAGCGTAGCGCGGCGAGCGTGTCGGCGGTCTCGCCGGACTGGCTGATGAAGACGGCCAGCCCGCCCTCGGGCAGCACCGGATGGCGATAGCGGAACTCGCTGGCGACATCCCAGTCCACGGCGACGCCGGCGTAGTGCTCGATCCAGTACTTGGCGACCAGCCCGGCCAGCGAGGCGGTGCCGCAGGCGATCATGGTAATGCGCGGCACGGCGGCCAGGTCGAACGGCAGGTCGGGCAGGGTGATGGTGCGTTCGGTCGGGTTGAAGGCCGCGTTGAGCGCGTCGCCGATGACCTGGGGCTGCTCGAAGATCTCCTTGGCCATGAAGTGGCGATGGCCGCCCTTGCCGATCATGGCCCCGGACAGGTTGGTCAGATGCTCCGGCCTGTTGACGAGGCGCCCGGCCATGTCCCGGATGGTGGGGCCCCGGGTGGTCAGGACGGCCCAGTCGCCGTCTTCAAGATAGGTAATGCGTCGGGTCATGGGGGCCAGGGCGAGCGCGTCCGAGCCCAGGAACATCTCGCCCTCGCCGTGACCGACGGCCAGCGGGCTGCCCTGGCGCGCGGCAATCAGCACGTCGGGCCGGTCGCGCAGCAGGATGCCGAGCGCGAACGCACCCTCCAGCCGGGCCAGGGCGCGATGGGTGGCGTCCACCGGCTCCAGTCCCTCGGTGATGCCCTGGCTGATCAGGTGGACCACGACCTCGGTATCGGTGTCGGAGGAAAACGAGTGGCCCAGCCCCACCAGTTCGGCGCGCAGGCTCTGGAAGTTCTCGATGATGCCGTTGTGAACCACGGCCACGCGCTCGTCCGCGTGCGGGTGGGCGTTGGTCTCGTTGGGAATGCCGTGGGTGGCCCAGCGGGTATGGCCGATGCCGGTAACGCCGCCCAGCGGAGTCTCGGCGACGCGGGCTTCCAGACCGGCGATCTTGCCCTTGGCGCGGCGCCGTCCGATGGCGCCGCCATCCAGGGTGGCCACTCCGGCAGAGTCGTAGCCGCGGTATTCCAGGCGCCTGAGGCCCTCGATCAGCCGCGGCACGACGGGGTCCGAACCGATGATGCCGACAATGCCGCACATGGTGGGGGTCTCCCTTGGCGCTGGTCAGGCGCGTGCCGCCTCGATATGGCTCAGGAAGCGGGCGAACAGGTACTGGCTGTCCTGGGGACCGGGCGAGGCCTCCGGATGGTACTGCACCGAGAACACCGGCCGCCCCTCGACCGCCAGCCCCTCGACCGTGCCGTCAAACAAAGAGGTGTGGGTTTCCAGCACGCCCGCCGGCAGGCTGGCGCGGGCGACGCCGAAGCCGTGGTTCTGGCTGGTGATCTCCACCTTGCCGGTGGTGTGGTCCTTGACCGGATGGTTGGCGCCGCGATGGCCGGTGTCCATCTTGTAGGTGGACGCCCC
>CAYFTQ010000461.1:0-2177 GCA_964346035.1 uncultured Roseospira sp.
GACCGAAGGCGAACGCTTTCTGGTGCATGGCGGCTCCAGCGGCATCGGCACCACCGCCATTCAGCTCGCGCGGGCGTTCGGGGCAACGGTGGTCACCACCGCCGGCTCGGACGAGAAGTGCGCCGCCTGCCGCGATCTGGGCGCCGCACTGGCCGTCAACTACCGGACCGACGACTATGTCGCGGCCATAAAGGCCCACACCGGCGGCGCCGGCGTGGACGTCATCCTGGACATGGTTGGCGGCGACTATCTGGCGCGCGATATCGGCCTGATGGCGCCCGAGGGACGGCGCGTCTCCATCGCTTTCCTGAGCGGCGCCAAGGGCGAGGTCAACATGATGCCGGTCATGCTGAAGCGCCTGACCCTGACCGGTTCCACCCTGCGGCCCCAGCCGGTGGCCGCGAAGGGGCGCATAGCGGCAGCCTTGCGCGCGCACGTCTGGCCACTGCTGGAGGCCGGCCGGGTGGCCCCGGTGATTCATGCCACGCTTCCGCTGGGGCAGGCCGCCGAGGCGCACCGGCTGATGGAATCAAGCGCCCACATCGGCAAGATTGTCTTGACCGTCGATCCCTGACCGGCCATGTAAAGGCAGGGTCTGGCGTCCGTCGCCATGCCGCCGTCTGGCGGCCGCGACCGCAGGCCCCGGACGCTCACGCATCGCCCGTTGTGGAGGATCGAGGGTCCACCGGAGCCGCCCTGGCCGGCCCCGGCGGCCCGTTGTCGTGTTCGCCCTGTCGCGTATTGGTCTGGAGGACTGCCCCGATGGCTCTGCCGCTCATGCCCAAGGCCACCGCCGTCTGGCTGGTGGAGAACACCGCGCTGACGTTCGAGCAGATCGCGGACTTCTGCGGCATGCACGAACTGGAAATCCAGGCCATCGCCGACGGCGAGGTCGCTGTCGGCATCGCCGGGCTGGACCCGATCGGCAACGGCCAGCTCGCCCAGGCTGAACTGGAGCGCTGCCAGACCGATCCGGACGCCCGCCTGAGATTGCTGAAAGGCGACAACCCGGCCCCCAAGGCGCTGCAAAAGGGCGCCCGGTATACGCCCGTGTCCAAGCGCCACGACCGGCCGGACGGCATCGCCTGGCTGCTGAAGAACCATCCGGAACTGACCGACGCCCAGGTCTGCAAACTGCTGGGCACCACCAAGCCGACGATCCAGTCGATCCGTGATCGCTCGCACTGGAACGCGCCCAACATCAAGCCGCGCAATCCGGTCATTCTGGGCCTGTGTACCGAGGCCGACCTGGAAAAGGCAATCGTCGTCGCCCGCACCCGCGCCGACCAGGCGGAACGGCGCAAGGCCGCCGCCAACCTCGACCTGGATCACGACGAAAGCAGCGGCGCCGACCCGCTGGCGCCGGCGGAGCCGCGCGACGGCGACGACGCGGAGCAGCCGGCGGAGTCCTGAGCCCGGCGTGGTGGCCCCGGACCGTCGCGACTGTCGCGGCCGGCGCCCCCCCTACCTCCGAACCATGAAATCGCGAACCGGTATCATTCAGAGTCATCCCAATGCCCATGGAAACATGGGCAGGACGGCCCCACGTCTTGTTAAGAACGTGTTACCGTCCTGGTACGCGGGTCCGGCCAACCGGGCTCTCCGCCCCGTCCGACCGGACGCGAGGCCGATACCGGAGGGAGAATGATGGCACCAGGTCCGATGTATTCGGGGTCCGGCTTCGTCGCGCCCGGGGCGCGTGTGCGGTTGCTGACCCAGCCCGATTGGGGACACGGACAGATCCAGTCCGTGGTCGGCAGCCGCATCACGGTCAACTTCCAGCATAGCGGCAAGCAGGTGCTGGACACCACCGCCGTGGACCTTGAGGTCATCGAGGAAGCGCGCCCCCCGCGCGCCTGAAGCCGGCCGATACGGGGTGTTCAAACGCCCCGGCCAAACGCCCCGGCCAAATGCTCCGGCCAAATGCTCCGGGGGACACGATCGGGGCCGGCGCCCCGCATCGACCCGTCACAGGTAGGGCCGGCGCACGGCGGTCGTCCCTGCGCGCCGTCCCTGTGCGCCGTCCCTGTGCGCGCCGGGGGGGGCAGCGCCCACAGGCACCCGCCCACTATACCCCCCTTCACCGCGTCATACGCTTGCGCCGCCGATCAGGCCGAGCGAACGTCGGACAGGAAGCGTTCCACCATGGCCTTGAGCGCGGTGGACTGCTCGTTCAG
>CAYFTQ010000462.1:0-2176 GCA_964346035.1 uncultured Roseospira sp.
AGGCGGCGGCCGGCGTGAGCGACAGCCACGCACACGCACACGCCGGGGCCGCGCGATCGGACCGGACCGATCCGGCGCATGGCGATCCTGACCGCCCTGGCGGTCGGCGTGGGCATCATGACCGCGCTGGGCGGGGCTGGCGCTGCGACTTGTTGGGAGCCTCAGCCGTCGTCCCCGGCGGCCTCGAACCGCAGCGCGGTGCCGTTCATGCAGTAGCGCAGACCGGTGGGGGCCGGTCCATCATCGAACACATGGCCAAGGTGGCCGCCACAGCGCGCGCAATGCACCTCGGTTCGAGACATCAGCAGCGAGCGGTCGGACTGTGTCCCCACCGCCCCGTCAAGCGGACGGAAAAAGCTGGGCCAGCCAGACCGGCTGTCGAACTTCGTGGTGGCATCAAACAACGCCGTGCCACAGCCGGCACAGCGGAACTGGCCGTCCCGCTTTTCCTCGTTGAGCGGATGCGAGAACGGCGGTTCGGTACCGTGCTGGCGCAGGACATGGAACTGCTCAGGGGTCAGGGCCGCCTTCCAGTCGGCCTCGCCACGAGCTTCGACGCCGGCGGCAGGCGCGGAACGGGCGTCGCCACCCAGCGCACGGGAGAGCATTTCCTTGACCATCATCGCCTCCACAGGTCGGGGTCGGGGTCGGGAGTGCGGACGCAGCCCTGACCGCCTTGCCCGCACCGCTTATCTTGGACGCCCGGGGCCGGAAATCAACCGTTGGCGTGGGGCCACGCCCGGCCCACGCCGGCGGCCACGCCAGGGGGCATGACACGGACGCAGCCGGGCGATACCATTCGCGACCCGTCCCTGTCCGCCGCGCGGAGCGCCTGCCATGTCCCTGTCCGTCGCCATCCAGATGGACCCCGTCGAGCCCATCGACATCAACGCCGATTCCACCTTCGTGCTGGCCCTGGAGGCCGAGGCCCGGGGCCATCGCCTGTGGCACTACCTGCCGCGCGACCTCAGCTTCCGCGATGGCCGGGTGACGGCGCGGGCGCGTCCGATGTCGGTGCGCCGCGAGATCGGCAATCATGTCACCCTGGGCCAGGCCGAGGCGCTCGACCTGGCCGGCATGGACGTCGTGCTGATGCGCCAGGACCCGCCCTTCGACATGGCCTATATCACGGCTACCCATATCCTGGAGCACATCCACCCGCGAACACTGGTGGTGAACCATCCGGCCGAGGTCCGCAACGCGCCCGAGAAGCTGTTCGTCTGCCGCTGGCCCGACCTGATGCCCCCGACCCTGATCAGTGCCGACGTCGAGACCATCAAGGCCTTCCGCGCCGAGCACCGCGATATCATCGTCAAGCCGCTGTTCGGCAATGGCGGGGCCGGGGTGTTCCACCTCAAGCCCGAGGACGAGAACCTGGGCGCGCTGCTGGAGATGTTCGGTTCAATCTCGCGCGAGCCGCTGATGGTGCAACGCTACGTTCCCGAAATCCAGGCCGGGGACAAACGCATCATCCTGGTGGACGGCGAGCCCATGGGCGCCATCAACCGCGTGCCGGCCAAGGGCGAGGCGCGCTCCAACATGCATGTCGGCGGCCGCCCGGAAGCCACCACGCTGACCGAGCGCGAAGGCGAGATCTGCGCCGCCATCGGCCCCGAGTTGCGGGCGCGCGGACTGGTGTTCGTGGGTATCGATGTGATCGGCGGCCTGCTGACCGAGATCAACGTCACCTCGCCCACCGGCTTGCAGGAAATCGCGCGCCTGGGCGGCCCGCGTCTGGAGGCCCCCATCTGGGACGCCATCGAGGCCCGCATCGCCGCCGGGCGCCGCACCGCGTGAGCGCGCCGCCGACCCCGCCGCCTTGACCGCCCCTCGGCCCGTCGCTAGCGTGCCAACTGATCCCGTCGGCATCGCCCGCACCATCCCCGCATCGAGAGAGCCATGAGCCAAGCCGCCGCCCCGGCGCCGCCCTCGGGCACGCCCAACAGCTTCCAGGACCTGATCCTGCGCCTGCAAGCCTACTGGGGGGGACAGGGATGTGTCCTGTTGCAGCCCTATGACATGGAGGTCGGGGCCGGCACCTTCCATCCCGCCACCACGCTGCGGGCACTGGGGCCGGAGCCCTGGGCCGCGGCCTATGTGCAGCCGTCGCGCCGACCCGCCGACGGGCGCTACGGCGAGAACCCGAACCGGCTCCAGCACTATTACCAGTTCCAGG
>CAYFTQ010000463.1:0-2175 GCA_964346035.1 uncultured Roseospira sp.
TGATCGATGTAAACGGTTACATCAACGGCAGGAGGGTGAATGTTTGGTGACGATCACGTCTTGGTGGGGGTGGCGGAAGGCGATCTCGTTCCGGAACTGGATCATGAGGAACACGCGCGTGGCCGCCAGACCGGGCGTCCAGGGGCAGCGCGATGGTCAACAGGCGCCGGCCCAGGCCGGCGCCCTTGATCATGGCCTCCCCCTCATAGGCCATCGGCACGTCGCGCACGAAGCCGAGCAGCATCCAGATGGCAAAGGCAAGGCAGTAGACCTTATAGACCAGGATCAGGCCGGGCAGCGTGTCGAGCAGTCCTATGGTTGGCGGCACCTGATAGAGCGGAATGGCCAGCCATGCCGACACGGACCTTTCCGTATTGCAGCGAGATGCCGGCGGCGGTCGGGTGGCCCACACCATCGAGTACGGCCCCTTGGCGCCGTGACCGCGCGCGATAAAGCGGTGGCGACTGTCAAGGAACCTTAACCAACACGCGGGCCGCAGTTCGGCATGATGTCAGATGACTTAATGGGGCTGGTGCATACGGCATCGCGCAAAACGCGCATCATGTCCGGGCCTGACCGTGAGAAATCATCAAGGAGACATGTCATATGCGCATCCTGACCGCCGCCCTTTCCGGCACGGCCCTTGTCACGCTGGCAGCCGCGCCGGCCCGGGCGGGGGGTCCGTACTTCCCCCGGCCCGCCCCCTCCCCGTTTTACGAGCCCCTGCCGGAGGGCGTTGACCCGGCCACCGAGACGGCGGCCGAGATCATCACCGCCACGACCGATGGCCAGACCCTGATCTTCACCGACAGCCCGGGTGAGGCGCTGGGATTCATCGATATCGCCGACCCGGCCGCACCGAAATCCGCCGGCCGGGTGGAACTGGGCGGCGAGCCGACCTCGGTGACCGTGGTGGGCGATGTCGCCCTGGTGGGCGTCAACACCGCAGAGAGCTTTGTCGAGCCCTCGGGTCATCTGGCCGTGGTTGACATCACCTCCGGCGACATCACCGCCACCTGTGACGTCAAGGGCCAGCCGGACTCCGTGGCCGTCAGCCCGGATGGCGCCTTTGTCGCCATCGCCATCGAAAACGAGCGCGACGAAGACCTGAACGACGGCCTCATCCCGCAGCTTCCGGCCGGTCATCTGGCGGTGTTCGATCTGAACGACGCCGGCATGCCGGCAAACTGCGACAGCGTGCGCGTCGTCGACCTGACCGGCCTGGCCGAGGTGGCCCCGACCGATCCGGAGCCGGAGTTCGTCTCCATCAACGCCGCCAACCAGGCCGTCGTGACGATGCAGGAGAACAACCACCTGGCCATCGTCGATCTGGCCTCGGGCGAGGTGACCGCCCACTTCAGCGCCGGTACCGCCTCGCTGTCCGGCATCCCGACCGAAAAGGCCCGCGCCGTGGACGGCACCGGCAGCCTGTCGGACGTGCGCCGTGAACCCGATGCGGTGGCCTGGATCGACGACGGGCGCTTCATCACCGCCGACGAGGGCGACTACGAGGGCGGTTCGCGCAGCTTCACCATCTTCGCCGCCGACGGCACGGTGCAGTACGCCAGCGGTGCCCTGATGGAGCACCTGGGCATGCGCCACGGCCACTACCCGGCCAAGCGCGCCCACAAGAAGGGCACCGAGCCCGAGGGTGTGGCCGTCGGCAGCTACGGCGACGACACGCTGCTGTTCGTGAACTCCGAGCGCGGCAACTTCGTCGCCGTGTTCAAGGACACGGGCGGTGACCCCGAGTACGTTCAGTTCCTGCCCACCGGCGTCGGCCCAGAGGGCCTGCTGGCCATCCCCGGCCGTGACCTGTTCGTGGTCGCCGCCGAGAAGGACAGCGCCGAGGACAGCGTGCGCTCGACTGTCGGCATCTATCAGTACGGCGCCGAGGCGCCGGCCTATCCGACGCTGGTCTCCGCCGATGACGCCGACACCGGCGCACCCATTGGCTGGGGCGCGATCTCCGGTATGGCCGCCGATCCGGACAATGCGGATGTGGTCTTCGCGGTCAGCGACAGCTTTTATGACGACGCCAGGATCTTCACCGTCGATGTCTCTGCCAAGCCGGCCACCATCACCACCGCCGTCACCCTGACCGGCGGCGCCGCGGACAAATACGACCTGGAGGGCATCGCCATCCGCTCCGCAGGCGGCTTCTGGGTGGCCAGC
>CAYFTQ010000464.1:0-2168 GCA_964346035.1 uncultured Roseospira sp.
GCCAGGGCGAGCAGGGCGGCCAGCCGGCTGATCCGGTCGAGGCCCGGACCTCTCTCGCCGCGCCACGCCGTCCAGGCCGCCAGGGCGAACACGGCGGCCGTCAGTCCGGCGGCCGACCAGGGCCGGTTGCTGGCCAGCGGCCAGGGTGCCCAGGCCAGGACGGCCAACAGGCCAAGCGCCGGAGGGGGTGGTCCGCCCACCCCTACCCCACGCCACGCAGGCGCGGGCCGGCCGCCCGCGCCCCGGGGCCGATGCGCCATGCGGCGCGGTCGTCGTCGGTGATATAGTCGCGCGTTATCGGCAGGGCACCCAGATCGCGGGTCATCTGGACCTGGAACACGACCTGACGGTCAAAGCGGAACACCACCTCGCATCCGGTCAGATAGAAGTCCCACATGCGATAGAAACGCTCGTCGTAAAGCTGTGTCACAACATAGTCGTGTCGCGCCGCGAAGCGTTCGCGCCAGTGCCGAAGCGTCTCCGCGTAGTGCATGCGCAGGACCTCAAGGTCAGTGATGATCCAATCGGCGCGTTCCAGGGCGGTGCTCATCTCGGACAGGGCCGGGGTGTATCCGCCCGGGAAGATGTACTTGCGCAGCCAAGTATTGGTTCCGCCGGGGCTTTCGGCGCGGCCGATGGTATGCAGCAGGAACACGCCGTCGGGCTTCAGGCGGTCGCGGGTCTTGCGGAAGAACTCGACATAGTGGTTGACGCCGACATGCTCGAACATGCCGACGGAGACGACGCGGTCGAAGGTCTCCGGGACGTGGCGATAGTCCTGCAAGCGGAACTCCACCCGGTCGTCCAGGCCCTCGTCGGCGGCGCGCGCGCGCGCGACCCGAAGCTGTTCACTCGACAGGGTGATGCCGGTGACGCGGACATCGTGCTCACGCGCCAGGTGCAGGGCCAGACCACCCCAGCCACAGCCGATGTCCAGAACGGACTGACCGGGCTCCAGCGCCAGTTTGGCGCCGATGTGGCGCTTCTTGGCGAGCTGGGCGTCCTCCAGCGTCTCCACGCCCGGCGGCCAGTAGGCGCAGGAATACTGCCAGTCCTGGTCCAGAAACTGGCGGTACAGCTCTTTCGAGAGATTGTAATGATGCGACACGTTCTGCTCGGCCCGCTTGACCGGATTATGCTGGTGGATCCAGCGTGGCGCCCGATTCAACAGCCAATGCAGCCGGAAGAACGGCGACTCGCGGCTGTAAACGAAAAGATTGTGAACAAGGGTCGCAAGAGCGTCGTAAAGCGTGCCGTCCTCTATGACCATGCGGCCATCCATGTAGGCCTCGCCGATCGCCAGGTCCGGCCCGGCCAGGAATCGGCGGGTGAAATGCGGGTCGGTGAAGCGCAGCGTGACCGGTCCCGGCGCGTGGGCGCTGCCCCGTGGCTGGATCGGCGGGCCGCCGAAGGTCCGAACGCGGCCCTTGTGGTCGATGATGGTCAGGGACCCCTCGCGCAGGGTCCGCCTGAGGATCGCCTCCAGGATCATGGCCCGCCTCGCTTGGCTGCTGTCGGCCGGACCCGGTGCAGTCGCGGACCCGAACCGTTCCACTTTCGACCTGAAAACAATAGGGGCATCCCGCCCCGGCATCAATCCGCCAGGCGCGTCCCGCAGCGGGTTACAGGCTTTGGCTCAGACCCAAAAAGGCGGGATTGGAGCGGGTGACGACGTGGGTCGGCACCGCCCGCATGTAGTCCGCAAAGCGGCCCTTGGCCTCGAAGCGGGCGCGGAATGGCGACTCGCGGAACAGCGCCATGGTTTCCGGCACGATGCCGCCCAGGATATGGACCCCCCCCCGGGCGCCGGTGGACAGAACCAGATTGCCGGCCACGGTGCCGAGGATGGCGAACAGGGTCATGACGGCACGGCGGGCGAGGGCGTTGCCGGCGCCGGCAGCCTCTGTAATGGCGCGCGGATGGTCCAGCGCCTGACAGTCCGCCGCCCCCGGCGTTCCCGGGTCGAGCGCCCGCAAGGCCTGATGGATCGTCAACAGGCCCGGCCCGCTGACCAGCCGTTCGGCGGACACATGGTCATGGGTTCGCCACAGATAGGCGATCAGGCGCGCCTCATCGGCATCGGCGGGCGCCCGGGGGACATGTCCGCCCTCGGTGGCCTGTACCCCCCAGCCGCCCGCGCCCTCGGGGAGCAGCAGCGCCCCCCCCCC
>CAYFTQ010000465.1:0-2162 GCA_964346035.1 uncultured Roseospira sp.
AATTGTCCCAGGCGGTCGTGCGCGCGCTTGACCAGTATTTCCAGGCCCGTGTCGGTGTTCAGGGGGCGCGCCTGCCCAGCGGCGGATAGGCCGGGTTCCGGGCGAGCACGCGCGGGATGGCACGCACCAGCCGCAGGTGAAGCGGGTGATCGTCGGCCTTGACCGCGCCACAATCCAGCGGCACACGTCCATGCAGAGGGGCCATCCGGCCGGCCAAGGCGATCCGGGCGGCTGCGGGTGACCCGCCGGCCGTGCTCCCGTTCAGTGCTCCCGTTCAGTGCCCCCGATGAAACACCATCCACCGGACCCGGACGGCCTCGAATTTCTTGAAGCGGCGCGGAGCTGATGCTGAAACTCTTTCGTCTGTTCGTAAGCGTGTCCATCGTCATGGGCATCGTGGGGTTCGCCTCGGTATTCTATGTGTTCGTGCATTTCGGCTCGGACCTGCCGGCGCATGACCACCTGAAGACCTATGAACCCCCGGTCACCACCCGCGTCTATGCATCCGACGGGCGGATGATGGCCGAATACGCCATCGAGGGGCGCATCTATCTGCCGATCGAGGCCATCCCCCAGCGGCTGCGCAACGCCTTTCTGTCGGCCGAGGACCAGAACTTCCACAGCCACCCGGGCGTTGACCCGGTCGGCCTGATGCGCGCCGTCGTCACCAACGTGCGCAACCTGAACAGCGGCAAGCGCCCGGAGGGCGCCTCGACGATCACCCAACAGGTCGCCAAGAACTTCCTGCTGACCAACGAGGTCTCCATCGAGCGCAAGATCCGCGAAGCCCTGCTGGCATTCCGCCTGGAGCAGACCTTCACCAAGGAACATATCCTTGAGCTTTACCTGAACGAGATCTATCTCGGTTTCCAGTCCTATGGGGTCGGCGCCGCCGCCTTGAACTACTTCAACAAGTCGGTCGATGAACTGAGCATCGCCGAGGCCGCCTTTCTGGCCGCCCTGCCCAAGGCGCCCAACAACTATCATCCGGTGCACAAGACCGATGCCGCCTATGCCCGGCGCGACTGGGTGCTGCGCCGCATGCTGGAGGACGGCCACATCACGGCCGCCCAGGCCGAGGCGGCGCGCGCCGAGAGAATCGTTCTTCGTCAGCGCGACGAGACCCAGACGGTGTTCGGGGCCGGCTTCTTCGCCGAGGAGATCCGCCGCACGCTGGCAGAGCGCTACGGTGAGAACGCGCTCTACAAGGGCGGCCTGGCGGTGCGATCGACGCTCGATCCCGACCTTCAGAAGATCGCCGGCGAGGCCCTGCGGCACGGCCTGATGGCCTATGACCGCCGGCACGGCTGGCGCGGCCCCGTCGCCACCCTGTCCGAGGTGGACGGGTCGGACTGGGCGGCGGCTCTGGCCGCCGTGCCGCGCCCGCCGGGTGCGCTGGAAGACTGGCGTCTGGCCCTGGTGCGGGCGGTCGAACGCGATGCCGTCAGCCTCGGCTTTGCCGACGGCGGCACCGGTGTCATGGCCTTCGACACCATGGGTTGGGCGCGTCCGTGGCTGGAAAACCAGCGCGTCGGGGCCGCGCCGGACAGCGCCGCCGACGTCGTGTCGGTGGGCGATGTCGTTCTGGTGGCGCCGGCCACGGACGATCAGACGGGAGAGCCCGCCGAGACCGTCTTCGCGCTGCGCCAGATCCCCGATGTCGAGGGCGCCCTGGTCGCCATGGATCCCCACACGGGGCGCGTTCTGGCCATGATGGGGGGGTTCTCGGCCGGGCGCTCGGAGTTCAACCGCGCCACGCAGGCCCGACGCCAGCCGGGCTCGTCGTTCAAGCCCTTCGTCTACATGGCGGCGTTGGAAAACGGCTATACCCCCGCCTCCATCATTCTGGACGCCCCGTTCGTCTACGATCAGGGGCCCGGCCTGGCCAAATGGAAGCCGCAGAACTATTCACACAAGTTCTATGGCCCCTCGACCCTGCGCATGGGTGTCGAGAAAAGCCGCAACCTGATGACCGTGCGGCTGGCTCAGGCGGTCGGCATGGAAGAGGTGGCCGACGTCGCGGAGCGCTTCGGCGTGGTGGACAACATGCCGCTGTACCTGGCCGCCTCGCTGGGGTCGATCGAAACCACCGTGCTGCGCCTGACGCGGGCCTATGCGATGATCGCCAACGGCGGCCGCCGTTGGCGATCATCGCATAGGCC
>CAYFTQ010000466.1:0-2153 GCA_964346035.1 uncultured Roseospira sp.
GCGACTACCTTCGCACGCTCCACGTGCTCTACGGCGTCGACATGGCGGATCCCGCACCGAAGGAGGGGCGCCGTTCCTGCTGCGCGAGCTTGGCGTGATGGCGCCGGTCATGGCCGGGGTGGCCATCGCGGCAATGAACGTGGCCGGCGGCATCGGCTCGTTGCAATACGGGCGAATCCGGCGCGCGCTGTCCGAGCCCCTGGCCTTCGCGTTGTCGTTCGGCCTGATCGCGCTGGGGTTCCTTGGCGTCTGGCAGGCGGACGACATGGCCGCGTTCATGCTGGTCATGCTGCTGGCCGGGTTCGGTGTCGGCAGCGCGTTTCCCAACATCACAACGTGGCTGATGAGCCTGGCGCCGCCGCGTCTGCGCGGCCGCCTGGTCGGCGGCGCGACCATGAGCATCTTTCTGGGTCAGTTCGTCTCGCCCATGGTCAGCCAACCCATGGTCGCTGCCGTCGGCAAGGCGGCCGCGTTCGGCCTGATGGCCGGGATCGTGGCTGCGGTCGCGCTGCTGTTTCTGGGCATCGGATTGCGATTCAGGTAACCGGATCAGGCGGGTCCACGCCGCGCAACAGAACGGCGTCCAGGTTGTCGAGCGCGCGGAAGCCCATGGCGTTGCGGGTCTCCACCGTGGCGCTGCCCAGATGCGGCAGCAGGAACGTGTTGGGCCGGGCGGCATAGCCGGGATGAATGTCGGGTTCTGCGGCGTAGACATCGAGGCCGGCAGCGGCGACCCGGCCGCTCTTCAGGGCCTCGATCAGGGCGCCATCGTCGATGATGGTTCCGCGCGCGGTGTTGACCACGATGGCGCCGGGCGGCAGCAGAGCGAGGCGTTCAGCATTCAGCAGGCCCGTGGTCTGCGGTGTGGCCGGGCAATGCAGGCTGAGCACATCGGAGACCCCAAGCAGAGACTCGATCGTATCGTGATAGACGGCGGCGTGCTCCTGTTCTCGCGTCAGGCGGCGCCGGTTCTGGTAGTGGATGGTCATGCCGAAGGCCCGCGCCCGTGCCGCCACCGCGCGGCCGATGCGGCCCATGCCGACGATGCCCAGGCGCTTGCCGCCCAGGTGCGTTCCCATCATGTGGGTGGGTGCCCAGCCCGTCCAGGCACCGGCCCGCATCAGGGCCTCGCCCTCGCCGGCGCGCCGGGCCGCGCCCAACAGGCAGAGCAGGGCAATGTCGGCGGTGGCGTCGGTCAGCACGTCGGGCGTGTTGGTGACGGTCAGGCCACACGCGCGCGCGGCGGCGATGTTGATATGCTCGAACCCGACCGAGAAGGTGGCGATGAGTCGTACCGAAGCCGGCAAGGCCGCGATAACGTCGGCATCCACGACATTGCCCGGCGCGACCAGCAGGCCGTCGGCGCCCTCGGCCTGCGACGCGAGGGCCTCGCCGCCCAGGGGCGGGACATCCACCGGCGCCGGCCGAACCGCGTAATCGCGCGCGGCGCGGGCTTCCACGGCGGCGGGAAACGTCCGCGCCAGCGCCAGAACGGGTTTCGCGGCCATCGGGTCCTCCCTATGTTCGACGGGCGCGCCACCTTCAAGGCGCGGGAAGAACCATAGGGCTCGCCGGAGGGGAGGAAAAGCCGTGACCGTCAGTCCGGGGATCACGCAGGTCGGCTTCATCGGGGTCGGCATCATGGGCAACAGCATGGCCGGCCATCTTCAGGCCGCCGGTTATGACCTGCATGTCCACACTCGCCGCAAGGAGAAGGCCGCTGCCCTGATCGAGGCCGGGGCCACCTGGCACGACAACCCGGGCGCGCTGACCGCCGCCTGCGACGTCGTCATCACCATGGTCGGCTATCCGCATGATGTGGAGCAGGTCTATTTCGGCTCCCAGGGCGCGCCCGAGGCGGGTGTCATCGCCAACTTGAAGCATGGCGCCGTGTCGGTGGACATGACCACCTCTTCGCCCAGCCTGGCCGAGCGCATCGCCGAGGCGGCGCGGGAGCGTGGCGCGGCGGCCCTGGATGCACCGGTTTCCGGTGGCGACGTGGGGGCCAGGAACGCCTCGCTTTCGATCATGGTCGGTGGTGACCGCGATGCCTATGATACGGTCAAGCCGCTGTTCGATCTGATGGGCAAGACCATCGCCCTGCTGGGGACGGCCGGGGCCGGCCAGCACACCAAGATGGTCAATCAGATCGT
>CAYFTQ010000467.1:0-2147 GCA_964346035.1 uncultured Roseospira sp.
GCCGATCATCTCGGCGATGGAGCCGGTCACGACAACCGCCGGCCTGGTCGGGTCCAGCGTCTTGTGGGCGCGCGCCATGGCCTGTTCGGTGCCGTGCTGGCCCAGTTCTTCCTCGCCCAGCCCGGTCACCACCACCGGCAGTTCATGCGGCGGCAGCGCGTCGGTGTAGTGCAGGACGGCGGTCACGGGCAGGTTTTCGCAGCCGACCGGGCCGTCGATGATGACTTGAAGCCCGCGCAACGCGGTGAAGGCGTAGACCGCCCCCCAGTAGCCGCCGGCGCGATCGTGGTCGAGCACAAGCATCAGCCGGCCCCCCCGTCGCGAGGTGTGGCGGGCGCACCCTTCGGCGCGGTTTCCCAGATGCCGGCGGTCTCGCCCTCGCCCACGACGGCGAAGAAGGCGCGCATGGTCTCGAAGCGGTCCCGGTTGCCGGCGGCGGCGTTGATGACCTGCGCCAGCGAGCCGGCCCCGGCCGGCCCCATCAGCGGGCGCGCGGAAATCAGGTTGGTGAAGTACAGCGCCGGGATGGCCTTTTGCTTGGCGTGCTGAACCACCGGCGTGGTGCCGATGGCGACGTCCGGCTTGACCTCGTCCACGGCCTGGATGTCGCGTTCCAGCGCGGAGCGGAACGACACCGTCACGCCCTTGGCCTCCAGCCAGGCGGCGTCCTCGGCCGCCCAGGGGGTGCGCGGCAGGGCGGTGCCGACATAGGGCACCTCGGCGCCGCTTTCGATCAGCAGGCGGGCGACCAGCAGTTCCGACCCCTCGTAGCCCGAGACCAAGACGCGACGGTTGATCGGCTTGGCGGCCAGCGCGTCCTTGATGGCCGGCAGGGTGCGGGCCTTGGCCGCGTCCAGCTTGGCGGCCGGCACGTTGCAGCGGGCCGCGATGGCCTCCAGCCAACTCGCCGTTCCCTCGACGCCCACCGGGGCGGATCCCACCACGGCCCGCCCGGCCAGATCGAACTGGCGCGCGCAGGCGGCATAGAAGGGATGGATGGCGGCCGCCACGGCGCAGTCCAGAGCGGCATACAGCTCGCGCCATTCGCGCGTCGGCACCACCGGCCCCGCCGCCAGCCCCATCGGCGCCAGCATATGGCCGATGCCGACCGGATCGGCCGGGAACATCTCGCCGAGCAGGGTCACCGCAGGCAGGTCCGCCGGTCCGCCGCGCGGCGCCATGACCGGACCCTGCTCGGCCTCCGTGCGGGCATAGGCCAGCATGGCGCCGGCCAGAACGTCCTTGGCCTCGGCGTGGGTCGGCACGCCGAAGCCCGGCACGTCGATCCCGATGACCCGCACGCCATTGATCTGGTCGGGCAACAGCCTCAGCGGCACGCCGGAGGCCGACGGGACACACAGGTTGGTGACCACGATGGCGTCCAGTTTGTCCGGATCGGCCAGATCCTCGACGGCGGCCTTGATGTCCTCGAACAGCTTGCCGGTCACCAGTGTCTCGGAGTCGAACGGCACATAGCCGATGGGCCGCTTGGCGCCATAGAAATGCGACGTGAAGCTGAGGCCGTAGACACAGCAGGCCGAGCCCGACAGCACGGTGGCCGTGCGCCGCATGCGCAGGCCGATGCGCAGACTGCCGAAGGCCGGGCACATGGTCTGCGGGCGGTCGTGCGGCCCTTGCGGATAGGTCGCCGCCAGCTCGGCCAGGGCCGGGTTGTCGGCCGACGCCCGTTCCGCCGCGCGGGTTTTCTGGTCGCCGTCGGCATGACAGCCGCCGGCGCCGTCGCCGTCGGTCCGGGCCGAGACCGAAGCCGCCGCCCCGCTCGCGCGGACGTCGGCGCCGGTGGCCGCAGAGGCGGTCACGTCGGCGCGATCATCATCGCTGAGGGTGCAGAGGTCGGTCATCGGGTCGGAACCTTGCCTGTCGGTGTTCACGGCGGATCAGACGGTATCGTAGACAACTTCGAGGGAGGCGCGCTCGACCACCTTACCGCCGCGCATGTCGGCGGCCGTCGCCGGCTCCAGCACCACATCGCGGCCGACGTCCTCGCTCTTGAACAGGTTCAGAAGACCATCCTGGGTCAGCGGCGTGGGATGCACCGGTGGTGCGCCCGCCACGTTGTCGGCCAGGGTCTCGAACAGCGACCCGAACCGTCCGTCCGGGGTGCCCACGATCTGATAGGCGGCGCT
>CAYFTQ010000468.1:0-2142 GCA_964346035.1 uncultured Roseospira sp.
CGGCGAGCGCGGCCGTCAACCGGCACCCGCCGCCGCGACGGCCTCGGTCCCCAACCCGGGCGGGCGCCGTCGCTGACCAGGATGTGCAACGCCTTGCGCGCGGCGTCGGCGCCGATGTGACGGTCCACCAGCCAGGCCGCCAGATCGACCGCGCCGGTGCCGCCGGCGCAGGTGATGCGCGGGCCGTCCACCACGAACAGCCGGTCGGCGACCGGGGTCACCTCGGGAAAGGTGCGCACCAGATCCGGATAATGGTACCACGAGACGCAGCACTGCCGGTCGCGCATCAGGCCGGCGTTGATCAGGGTGAAGACGGCGGTGCATAGCCCGACCAGCGGCACGCCGGCGGAATCGGCGGCGCGCAACCAGGCATGCACGGCCTTGTCCTGAACCGGGCCTTGGTGGATCAGGCCGCCGACCAGGACGACATAGTCAAGGTCGCGCGGCCCGACCAGGCCCGAGTCGGGCGTGATGCGGGTGCCGCAACTGGCCCTGACGGGCTGGCCGTCGGCGGTCATGATGGTCCAGCGCGACTCGATCTGGCGGCTCTGGTCGCCCTCGTCTGCGGCGAGGCGCAGCACATCCACGAAGCCGGCGAAGGGAAGCAGGGTGAAATCCCTGAGAAGCAGAAAGCCGACCCTTAAGCGGGCGCGGTCGGTGGGCGCGCCGGTGATGCGGATTTCGCCCTCGGGCCTGCCGGTCATGGCGCTGGCGTCTCCCTTGGGTGGCGCGCGGCGGCGGACGTGCGCCCTGTGGCGGTGGGCGTTGTGTCGGTGGGCATTGTGTCGGGGGGCGTTGTGTCGGTGCGTCATGACCCGGCCTCGGGCGGGGCCGCCGGGCGCCACCGACGGTCGCCGCAACCCCCTGAACCCAAAGAGTCTACCGCCGCCGGGCCGGTGTCAACGCCGGGCCGCGCCCGATGTCGCGAATATACAAGGCCGCTGTCCCCAACGTTCTAGTCATGTCGTGGTGGTTCGGGCTCTGCTTGCCCTGTGCGCGCACCGGTGCGCACCCCGATGGTCTTGAGGGAAAGGGCATCGAATCGTGACGCGCTATTCGGTCTGGTCGCTGGCCCGCAACACCCTGTCCCATCATGAGACCTGGCCGCGCCAGTGGCGCAGCCCGGCGCCACGCCCGGCCTATGACGTTGTCATTGTCGGTGGCGGCGGGCACGGTCTGGCGACGGCCTACTATCTCGCCAAGGAACACGGCATCACCAACGTGGCGGTGCTGGAAAAGGGCTGGCTGGGCGGCGGCAACACCGGGCGCAACACGACCATCGTGCGGTCGAACTATCTGTTCGACGAAAGTGCCGCGCTGTACGAACTCTCGCTGAAGCTGTGGGAGGGTCTGTCGAAGGACCTGAACTACAACGTCATGCTCAGCCAGCGCGGCGTTCTCAATCTGGCCCACAGCCTTCAGGACGTGCGTGCCGGCCGGCGCCGGGCCGAGGCCAACCGCCTGAACGGCATCGATTCGCACTGGCTCGACCCGGCCGGGGTCAAGCGCGTCTGTCCGCCGCTCAACACCTCATCGTCGCTGCGCTATCCGGTCATGGGCTCCACCTGGCAGCCGCGTGGCGGCACCGCTCGCCATGACGCCGTCGCCTGGGGCTATGCCCGCGCTGCCGACGCGCGCGGCGTTGACATCATCCAGAACTGCGAGGTCACCGGCATCCGCTGCGGCAATGACGGCCGGGTCTCGGGCGTGGAGACGACGCAGGGCTTCATCGCCGCCGGTAAGATCGGGATTGTCGCTGCCGGGCATACCTCTGTGCTGGCGGAGATGGCCGGCATCCGCCTGCCGATCCAGTCGCATCCGTTGCAGGCCCTGGTTTCCGAACCGATCAAGCCGGTGCTTGATTGCGTCGTCATGTCCGGCGCCATCCACGTCTATGTCAGCCAGTCCGACAAGGGCGAGCTGGTCATCGGCGCCGGTATCGACGCCTATAACTCTTATGCGCAGCGCGGCAGCTTCCACGTGCTGGAACACCAGACGGCGGCGCTGGTGGAGCTGTTCCCGATCTTCTCGCGCCTGCGCATGATGCGCACCTGGGGCGGCATCGTGGATACCTGCCCGGACGCCTCGCCCATCCTGAGCAAGACCCCGGTGGACGGCCTGTACATCAATGGCGGCTGGGGC
>CAYFTQ010000469.1:0-2142 GCA_964346035.1 uncultured Roseospira sp.
TTGGGGTTGTCGCCATTGACGGGCATATAATGGCGGGTGTGGCTGTGAACCGCATCCTCCGGTAGGTGGAAGACGGGCGGCGCCTCGGCCAGGGCCTCGATCAGGCGGGCCAGCGTGTCCCGGGGCCAGCGATCATGGTCACCCTTGCGCCACCACGTCGCGATCAGGGCGCGCAGCAGCCGCCACGGCTCCGGCGGCCATGCCACGTCGGCCTCGTTCACGTTCCGCCCCCAGGGCGTGGCGTGATAGCGCCCGGCCGGAAAGCGCAGGATGAGAGCGAACATGGGGGCTACTTCTTTTCGTAGGTGACGGTCAGCACGCGATCAGCGCCGAACCGGCTCTTGGCGCCCACGGCCTCGATCAAACCCGGCAAGGCGGCCTCAAGGTCTTTCAGCGGCGGCATTGTGAAACCGCCTTCCGGCCGGGTCACCCTGGGCTCGCCCATCGGTTCCAGGTCGCAGGCGGTGCGCAGGCGCAGGCCGTCAGCAAGGAATCGGCGGATCTTGAACAGCGCCAGCGCAATCAGAAGGTCGCCGACGTCGGTGCCCAGACCGAAGGCGCGGATTTGGCGCAGGTCGAGATTGAAAAAGGCCGTGATGGCGGGCGAGGTGTATTCATCGCGGGCAAACGGCACGTTGCCGAAGCCCTTGGCCGTGTCGCCGGACGGATTGACGGAGTCGTTTTTCACACCGCCACTGGCCGCGACCTTGGCGTCCCCGGCCTCGATAAAGGCCGAAAGGGCGCGGGGCAGGCGCAGACGACCCCCAGCCAGTTCCTTCTTGGCCAGGAATACGCCGTGCAGCAGGGCGTTGGCGTCGAACTCCAGCAGCACTTTGGCCAGTTCGCGCAGGTCCACGCGCCCTTCCTCCATGGACGCGAGACGCGCCTTGAGCATGTCCAGGACCGTCTTGTCTTTTCCCTCCAGGATATACGGTGAGTTCAGCCTGTGCGGCTCCAGCAGGGAGTTGGTGAGCGCCTTGCCGTCTTTGTCCACCACCTTGACCACCGGCAGACCCTTCAGGGGTGTGGCCCAGTCGTCGGCGACCTCGTCCCAGCAGACGGCTTCCAGGCGGTTGGCCATGCTCTGGGCGCTTTCGACCAGCACCACCTGTCCGTCGCCGTCGGGATGGCTGTAGACGGCGGCGCCCAGGTTGGGGAAGCCGGTGGGCTGGAACCGCGTGCCCTGCACGGGCTGCAACGGCACCTCGATGAGCAGGCGGGACTGGTCTTGCAGGGCGGAGAAATCAAGCGGCATCGGTGGTCTCCTCGGACGGGGGCGGGGTGTTTTCGTCGTCGGCGGGCGCGGCATAGGCAACGTCGATCAGCCTGTGCAGGTCCCTGGGGTGCAGTGGAATCAGCAGGGCGGCGGCCAGGCGGTCGCCCGTCAGGCCGGCGCCGAAGACGGTTTTTGTGGCGCCCATGCGGGCGGGATCAAACGGCGAGGCCAGCCCGGAGGCGCGCGCCCGTGCCAGGGCCGCGCGGACGGCCGCGTCGGCTTGGCCCGCGCGCAGGCGGGCGACCAGACCGGGCGGCACCGGCAGCCGGGAGCCTTCGGGCAGGATGGATTCCGCGCGCAGGGTCGCGTCCGGCGTGAACAGCGGTTTCAGGGCCGCGAAGGCGAACGGCGGGTGCGGGCGTTCGCGCCGATCCGCTTTCAGATGCGCCGGACGCGCCCACACCAGCCCGGCCAGCAGGCGGGCGCAGCGCGCGTCGTCGAAGCCGGGATCGGTCAGGAACGCCAGCACGTCGGACAGGCGAGCCGGCGCGGCGGCGGCCAGGGGCTTGTCCTCCAGGCCGCGCATGGCCTGCTCGATCAGGCGGCGCTCCAGCACCGAGACCATGTTGCGCACCAGCCCGCCCGCACCCCACACGGCCAGGGGCTCGGCGCTGGGATAGCGGGCGCCGGCCTTGTCGGTGGGCGCCGATTTGGCGTCGTACCAGTGCCGCCGGCCGGCATACACGCTGCCCAGGGTCAGCGGCGCGAGATGCCCGGCCAGGGGCAGAAGGCGATTGGCCTTTTTCTGCCATCGGAACCAGGGAGAACGGTCGTCCTGCGCGGCGCCATCGTCCCCTTCGTCCGCGCCGTCGCTCTCCTCGTCGGGCGGGTGCGCGGGCGCGGAGTCGGCGGGCGTTCCACCGTCT
>CAYFTQ010000470.1:0-2137 GCA_964346035.1 uncultured Roseospira sp.
CACTGCCCCTATGTGAAGGCCGTCGTTGACCGGCTCGTGCGCGATGCCCACGCGCTGATGGATGCCGGCGTCGGCGTTGCCGCCATCAGTGCCAACGACCCGGTCAGCCATCCCGAGGATTCGTTCGAGAACATGGCGCGCTTCGCGGCCGGGCACGGATTCCGGTTTCCCTACCTTTTCGACGACTCGCAGGCCGTCGCGCGGGCGTATGACGCCGTCTGCACGCCAGACTTTTTCGGCTTTGACGCCGATCTGGGGTTGCAGTATCGGGGCCGTCTGGATTCCTCTGGCCGGCAGCCGGCCGCGCCCGATGCCCGCCGCGACCTGTTCGAGGCCATGAAACAGGTGGCCGAGACCGGTCACGGGCCGCACCAACAGACGCCGTCGATGGGCTGTTCCATCAAGTGGAAGGCGGCCTGACGGCGGTTGGCCCGCGAGCAGGGTGGCGCGTTGCCTTGGGCGTCCGGTCTGACTATGGTGTCGGTCCGGCCCGCCGGCGGGCCGAACCGAACCCGACCTGATCCGACCCGATCCGACCCGGTCGGGGTGCGGGTGTGGTCGCAGTCAGATGGTCGTGGCCGGGGTGCCACGATCAGGTCAAGGAGAAGGTCGTGGCCAGAACGCCAAAAGGCGACGCCAAAGCCCCTGCGCCGTCCGAACCGGAGGACCTGGATCCGGCACAGGCGGCGCTGTATCGTGAGGTTGACGAGGATCTCCGGTCGGAACGCTTGCAGGCGGCGTGGAAGCGCTATGGTGGCTATGTCATCGGCACCGCCGTTCTGGTGGTGGCGCTGGTTGCCGGCTTTCAGGGCTGGAGCGCCTGGCAGGCCTCGGTTCGGGCCGATGAGGCAAGGCGCTACCACGGCGCTGTTGGAGCCGGGGGCGCCCCCCTCGACCGCGCCGCGCTGGAGGCTCTGGCCGCCGAGGGTGGCACCGGGTATGCCGCCCTGGCCGAGCTTGAGACGGCGCGCGACCTGGCGCGGGACGGCGATGTCGCCGGCGCCATCGCCGGCTATGACGCGTTGTCGTCGGACGGCGGTCAGCCGGCGCCGGTGCGTCAGTTGGCGACCGTTCTGGCGGCGCTGCATGCCATGGACGTCGAGGACCCCCAGTCGGTGCGGGGGCGGGTTTCCGGCCTGACGGGCGAGGACAGCCCCTGGCGGTTCATGGCGCAGGAGATCATCGGCCTGAGCGCGGCGCGCGCCGGCGACACCACCCAGGCGCGCGAGGTCTTCGCCAGCCTGGGCGACAGCTCGCAGGCGCCGCCCGGTGTAAGGCGGCGCGCGGCCGAAATGCTGGCGCTGCTGGGTGGCGCGCCGTTTGGCGCAGGGGCGCCGTCCGCATCGGACGCGGCGCCCGCTGGGGAGGACTGAGGCGCATGCGATCGGGTGGGCGGATGGGCGCTGCGGGGCGCCTGACCCTGGCGTTGGCCCTGGTGGCCGGCATGGTGGGGTGTGGCTGGCTGGGCGCCAACGAGGAGCCGCCGCTGCCCGGCAAACGCGTCAGCGTGCTGGAGCGGGAGGCCTCGCTGTCGGCCGATATCCGCGGCGGCGGCACCCAAATCCGGCTGCCGCCGCCGACGCCGAACGAGGACTGGCCCATGGCGGGCGGCTATGCCAATCACGCCATGCATCACATGTCGCTCAGCGATGATCCGGCCCGCATCTGGCGCACCGACATCGGCGCCGGTGCGGGGTCCCGCGACGCCCTGCTTTCGGAACCCGTCATTGGCGGCGGGCGTATCTATACCATTGATACGGAAGCCGAGGTTCGCGCCTATGACCTGAACGACGGGCGCCTCCTGTGGCGTCGCGAACTGCCCGACCCGGCCACCAACGAGGACGACGGCCAGCTTCTGGGCGGCGGCCTGGCCTATGGCACCGATGGCCGTCTGTATGCCTCCACCGGCTTCGCCAAGGTCATCGCCCTGGATGCCGCCACCGGTGAGGAGGCATGGCGTGAGGACGTCGGCGTTCCGGTGCGCGCTGCCCCAACCCTGAACAGCGGGCGCGTTTTCGTCGTGACGGTTGAAAACCAGACCATCGCCCTGGCGGCGCGGGACGGCCGCAAGCTGTGGACCCATGCCGGCTCGCCCGAGGTTGCCAGCCTGCTGGGCGCGCCGGCGCCGGCGGTGGTG